>DNWZ01000072.1 GCA_003506095.1 Planctomycetaceae bacterium
GACGAATCATCCTGACGGCCAGCGGTGGACCGTTCCGCGAGTGGACGGCCGATCAGATGCGTGGGGCCACGATTGACCAGGCCCTGGCACACCCGACTTGGCAGATGGGCCGAAAAATCTCGATCGATTCGGCCACGATGATGAACAAAGCGCTCGAAATCATCGAAGCACGTTGGTTGTTCGATTGCCCGGCGGAGATGATAGAAGTGATGATCCATCCGCAATCGATGATCCACTCGATGGTCGAAATGATCGACGGATCGACGATTGCCCAGTTGAGTCCGCCGGATATGCGGTTGCCGATTCAGCACGCGCTGACTCACCCGCGCTGCCTGGCCGGCAAAACACCGACACTCGATCTGACTCGTGCTAGCAATTGGACGCTGCAGCCGGTCGATCGCGAGCGATTTCCGGCGATTTCGCTCGGCTTTGAAGTTGCACGTGTCGGCGGCAGTGCTGGCGCGGTGGTCAATGCGGCCAACGAGGCGGCGGTCGGTCTATTCTTGGACGGGCGAATTCGGTTTACTGACATAGTTACGGCGTGCCAAACCGCGCTGGAAAATCACAATCACGAAACGAACGTGACACTCGATCGGCTGTTGGAGCTCGATCGGTGGGCGCGAGCAGAGGTGCATCAGTGGCAGGCGCGATCGAGTCGATGTTAAACAACTTGCTTTCAACCGCTCAGGGCGGAAACATGTCTTTCGATTTTACCGGCGCTACGGCGCTGGCATCTCCATTTACGCTGCTGGCCCAAACCAGCGAACCAGGCCTGATTGCGTCGGTGCTGAACTCCGCATGGCTGGTCTTCTTGGTCGCCGTGGGTGTCGGCCTGGTGATCTTCGTTCACGAACTGGGGCACTTTTTGGCCGCGAAATGGTGCGGCGTGAAGGTCGAAAAGTTTTATGTCGGTTTTGACTTTCCGATCCAAATCGGACCGATCAAGTTCCCACGCACCCTTGGCAAGTTTCGATACGGCGAAACCGAATATGGCATCGGTACCATCCCGCTGGGCGGATATGTGAAGATGTTGGGCCAGGATGACGACCCGCGCCGGATGGAAGAAGAGGCTCGTCGGGTCCGATCGGCCGCTGGCGACGAAACCGACCGCGACATCGATAACGAAGGCGATTCCGAGCAACCGGTGAAGCTGGACCCCCGATCGTTTCCTGCAAAAACGGTTTGGCAACGCATGTTGATCATCAGCGCCGGTGTGATCATGAACTTGATCACCGGTGTGATGTTTGCAACGGCGGCATTCTTATACGGCGTTCCCTATCAACCGGCTGTTGTCGGCGACACAACGCCCGGCAGTTCGGCTTATCAAGCTGGTGTGCAGCCAGGCGGCAAGGTTGTCGGCGTCGGTGGCATTCGCAAAGACGATCAACTGCATTTCACCGACATGGCAGCTTCGATTATGTTGGAGGGGACGCAAAATCCGGATCAGCCGGTGAGCGTAGCGATCGAATATCCCGATGGTGTTCGCGACTATGAACTGAAGACATCCGCCGTCGCGGCGCAACCGGGCCGCCGCATGATCGGGCTCTCGATCGTATCGACCACCTTTTTGCCTTCCAACGAAGACCGGATGGCGCTGCGTGATTCGACTGCGGCCGCGGCGCTCAGCCCCGTAGATGCCGGCGCCGAAGTCGTGGCGATCAATGGTACGCCGGTTGTCGGTGCTGGCGATCGAGACAACGTTCAAGGGAGCGTTTTTCTGCACCGCGAAATTATCTCCAATCCTTCACAACCGCTGACCCTTGGCCTGTTGCGCAAAGACAGTTCGACCGCCGAAGTGGTCATCCCACCGCAACCAATGTTGATGCCAGGTTTTGCCACAGCGATCGGGCCCGTCGTGGGTTTGGTGAAGAACGGACCAGCGGACCAAGCGGGCATTCAATCGGGCGACGTTTTGGTTTCGGTCGATGGAGTCGAAGCACTCGGTGCATTTTCATTGCCAGCGAAATTGCTCGACGCCCAAAGCGCCGTAAAGATGTCTTTCCGCCGCGGCGATGGCGACAAGGCCACTATGATCGATGTGGAACTGAGTCCCACCGAGCCGATGCGCACGACATCGCCGGTCAACATCATGAACAACGCGGTCGCACTGGATCGATTCGGATTTGCCTATGAGGCATTGGCAAAAGTCGGTGCGCCAATCGGCCAGGATTCCCCGTATATGGAAGGCGATGTTCTTAAGGCCGTCTCCGTCGCTTGGCCCGGCGGTGTCGTGCCACCGATGTTCGCAGACGAAGCTTATGAACCGCTGTTAAAACGCTTAACCGAAGGTTGGGAGTTTAATGCCGAGTACACCCTGTCGGTGCTGGTCGATCTTTGGCAAGTATTTCCACAAGGGACTGAGCTGACCGTGACGGTCAACCGCAACGATAAGATTGTTGACGTCAAGTCAACGCTTATGCCAACCGGTGATTACTGGTTTGATCGAGGGCTTCGGTTTGCCGAATTGGAACGCATCCAAGTCGCGACCAGTCTTGGCCACGCGTTAACACTTGGGCTGAGCGCCAGTCAGCGTCGCTTGACCGAGATCTTCCGATTGCTGGGGATGTTGGTCACACGCAAAGCGAACGCCAATATGATTGGCGGTCCGATCACCATCTTCCGCTTCGCTGGCCAGGAAGCGAGTCGCGGCATCCCGACGCTGTTGATGTTCTTGACCTTGTTAAGCATGAACCTGGCGATCTTAAACTTCTTGCCGATCCCTGCACTGGACGGCGGCCACATGGTTTTCCTAACTGCCGAAGCAGTATTGGGACGACCGGTCAATGAAAAATTGCAAATGCAATTAACCATGGCTGGAGTCTTAGCGCTATTATCCTTGATGGCCTTCGCGATCATTAATGACTTGCGCCGTTGGCAATAACACATGCGGGTTAGGCTTCCCAGCCTGCGCATACCCACGAGCTCGTCTCGTGGGTAAATAAGGTTCGCAAGCTAGACACCGAAGCTGTCCAAGTCCATCGATTCAACTTTTGCTCGCCGCTTCAAACGGCGAGAACAAGCTAAGATCGAAATGCGTCTAGCTTGCCAACCTCGGCTTCTTGCCAGACGAACTGGCTGGGAAGCCTTTTTATACCCTACATCTTTCTTGAACTAAGATCTGAGTTGACGACGCAGGCCAAAGGCCTGGGATGGCGGCCCTAACAACGATCGTTAGGGCCAAAGGCCCGGGCGTTTGTTACTCCGGCAATGCCATGAGGATTGCCTGGTGGGGATCGTTTTTCCAGTCGAAGGTAGCGCGGAACTGGGCGGGGGTGTAGACGATGTGCTTTACATCCGGACTAAAGCCGCCTTGGTGCGGCATGTTTTATAGGCATCGGGCCTCCACTTACCCTCGATCTTTGGCAACAGGCGATGCTGTTGGTGCAATTCGACTTATTCAGACTCATTCGCTTCATTTGTGGGCGATAACGTAAATACATGGCGTTGTCGGTCATCGAATCAAGGAAACTCAATGACAACCAAATAAAAGGCAATCTCGTTAATCCAAACGCTTGACGACGACGTGTCGCTCGATGATGTCATCGACCGGCTTTACCTACTTCGTAATATTGAAACCGGGATTGCTCAGGCAGATTCGGGTCACGCCATGGAACACGACGAGTTCAGGGATGAACTCGAGGCGGAAGATGCCTAGCCATAAGATCTTCTGGACTCGACAAGCTCGCGAGTACCTGCGGTCGGTTCGCGCGCCTATTTCGCGTGATGCTCCGGCTACAGCGACCGCCTACGTGGGCAAACTTCGCTTGTCCGTTGGTCGGCTAAAACAGTTTCCGTTTTACGGGGAGGTTGTTCCGGAACTTCGTCGGGAAGATTTACGCGAAGTGATCGAAGGCCATTACCGCATCATCTATCGCGTATCTGAGTAACGGGTTGATATTCTTGCGGTTTTCCACAGTTCACGACTCTTTCATGAACGTGATCTCGGTGGCTCCGAATGACCAACAGCATGGTTTTTCCGCTAAGAGTTTGATCCGTCGGCGTCGGCTGCAGCCCTGAAAGAATAGCTTTGCTTGACGATCAGCTCGACCGCACTGTGTTTGAACTCGTCGCTAAACGAGCGTCGCTTCCGTTTCGCATTCCCTGACATAGATATCTCCTGAGCGTGTTCTCGAAAATTCTCAAGAGTCCACAAGTCCCGGGCCAACGCATTTACCGATTGAATAAAAATGCAGGGCTGTTGATCAGTGCCCAGGTTAAGTCTTCCGCGGCGGTTAGGCGTTCTTCGCTAAGCTGCTTGGTGCTTTGGGCAACGTCGGTTCGCAACCGCTCGAGCGTTTGATCCGTCGGTGTGACGACCTTGAACTTGGCAATCTTCTGCTCGATTGCAACGATCGATGGGTCCTTGGGGACTGGAGTGCGTGCAGTCGCTAAAGCAGCACTGTCTGCCGCGATTTGTGGATCGACCGACTGGACGTAGCCAGCAAGTGACTCTTTAATCGCGTCAGTCCGTTGATCCGCTGGGGTTCGCAAAATCGCTTGCAGCGGCTCGGCAATTCCGAGCGGTAACGACTCGTTCTTGGCAACAGTGGCGCTGATACGGAAACGGCCCAGGCGGTGCATTGGTGCATTATGGAATTGGTGAATACGAATCGTGATGCGATTATTTTCACCACCGGCGATCGGCTCTTTGGCTTGATAAACCACCCAGTGCGGCTGGCCTGTCGAAGCGGAAACGGCCCAACCTTGTTGGTCACCTTTGTTGCCGTTGATCGACTGCTCGGGTGCGAAGTTGGCTTGCGAGAAGTCGGCGATTGCACGTGCAAACGCGACCGGTTTTTGCTCGGCCGGTTTGGCCAGTTCGGCTTGCACGACTTCGAACTCGGTGACGACGAAGTTGCCGTTATCGGCCAGCCCTGGGCCTTTCCCCTTAAGCGAATCGTCAGTCAAGGCTTCCAGTCGCAGTCCGGTGATGTTGGCAAGCGCGGTGTCGAACGATAATTCGTAGACGCCTTTTTCAGCTTTGCCAGTGACCATGATCGAACGATCTTCCAAGACACGGAACGTGTCGCCCGAAGTCGCTTTCATCTCGGTCGGCACCAGGGGGAACCATTCGACGTCATCTTTACTGGGTGTCAAATTGGCCCAATGGTCCAGGCGTGCTTGTCGAGTGGCGGCAAGCTTTTCTTCGGCAGCCTTGATCCGCGCAGCGCGTTCGGCTTCGAGCCTTTCGGTTTCTGGTCGAAGCGTTTCGATTCTGGCAACCAGCTCCGCTTCGGCCGCAGCCAGCGCGGCCGTGCGAGTCGCTTCTCGTTTGGCCAGCTCTTCTTTCCACCACGCTTCACGCTCGGCCAGCGATGCGGTCAACATTTCGTGGTCCTCAGCGATCGCTTGGCGGAAGTCGTTGAAGGTCGATTGTTCGGCTTCGCTGGGCCGACGTCCCAAAATCCGCAAGAAAATCTCTTCGACCAACTTCGAATCGTCTTCCAGTTTGCCGACCAATTGGGTCAGCGCGTTGCCCGTATCGGCGATCGCGCGACCGATTGTCGGGCCGCTGACCAACGCCATCACGGGGCCAAGCTGGAGCTCGCTGCTGCGTTCGCATTCGCAGGCGCTTTCGCGGACCGGTTGCCCAAGGTTTTGAAGGAAACCGTCAGCAGTTGCGAACCCGACATCGGGCAGCGCCGCGGCGCGAGTCCCCTTGGGAACGCCGGGGATTTCGGTAATCGATCCGGTCACAAAGTGGATCGTGTCGAACAGCACTTCAGCGGGCAACCGACGCGGCATCGCGCGGGCATAGTTCAACGTGTCATCTTCGTTCCACGGATTCGGTACGACCGATAATTGATAAGTGCGACTGTTGCAGATCTCACGCAAGATTTGGCGAACATCAAAGCCGGATTGGACAAATGAGTCGGTCAAATGATCAAGCAATTCGGGGTTCGTCGGCGGGTTACCGGCCCGGATATCGTCGATCGGATCGATCAAACCGATACCCAGTAGGTATGCCCACAATCGGTTGACGTAGCTGCGAGCGAAGTAGGGGTTTTCTTTCTCGGTAATCCACGCCGCCAACTCTTGACGCCGTGTCGCCGATTCTGGCTTGGTGTGAGGCACTTCGAAAGGGAATGCCGGAGCGACTTCTTTGCCTGTGCGATCGTGTTTGATTTCGCCGCTGCCGGCATCGAAAACTTCCTCATAGAGCGGCTTAGCACCTTCGACGGCCGTGCCACCGATATTCGCGTCGCCCGATTCCGCGGCCTTCTTCAGCTTGGTTTGCGCAAAGAACGCAGCGGTTTCATAGTATTGGTCTTGGGTCCAACGTTCGAACGGATGGTNNTCGTGGCACTTGTTGCAGTTGAATCGAATGCCCAAGAACAAGTGCGTCGTGTTTTCCATGATCTCCGCCGGGTCGCGCAAGACCTTGAAATACGACGCGGGCGGGTTCGCCTTATTGGATCCTGTCGCAGTTAGGATTTCCCGAGCGAATTGATCATATGGTTTGTTCGATGCGATCGCTTCGCGAATCCATTTGCGGTATTCCGCGCTTCCTTCGGGACCGAGGAACTTACGATTCACTTGCAACAGGTCGGCCCATTTATTGGTCCAGAAAACGATGTAATCTTCGCTGGCTAGCAACTGATCGATCACTGCTGCACGTTTCTCTCGGGTCGGAGTTTCGTCAGCCATGAACGCTCGCGTCTGATCGGCCGTTGGCGGCAGGCCCGTCAAATCGAGATAGACACGTCGCAAGAACTCCTCGTCGGTCGACAATCCGCTGGGCAACACCTTCATGCGTTCCCATTTGGTCGCGACCAATTCGTCAATGCGGCTCCAAGTTTCGGGTTGTTGCCACTGGAATCCATCTCGCTGGCCCATCACAGTCAACGTCGTCGCGGCGTATGCACCTTCATAACGAGCTAAGATCGGCGCTTCGCCACGGCGGACGGCGGTCAGCATTGCCGCGCCGTCGACGTCGGCGACTTCGGCGTTGCCGCTGGTGACAAACGCTTCGTGAGTCACGTCTCGCGACGCACCATCGGCATAATGGGCGACCACGCGGACCTGTTGCTTGGAACCCAGCGCGGTAACCACCGGGTCATGCGGACTGACTTCGATTCGCGTCACTCGCGGAGTCGACAAATCGAGCCCAGAACCGGCGGCGATCCAGTCTCGCAGCACAGTGTGATACGGGTCGCCAGCGGACATCAACGTACCGCCTTGGTGAGGCGAAAGGCCGAGTGGTTTTCGCAACATCAGCGAATCGTCCGGCGCGGCCGGATTGATGCGACGAGCCGCGTGGTCGTCGGTCAGAGCGCGTATGTCAAAAATGGGGTCGTACCCACGCAAAGACAACTTGAAACCGTTCTTGCCAGCTTGGGCACCATGGCAGGAACCTTGATTGCAACCGAGTCGGCTGAGCACCGGATTGACGTCGCGAACGAAGTCGACAGATGGTTGGTCGCTGATCCCGGCTGCGGTGATCGCCACCGTTGCAGCATGCTGGCCCAGACGAATCGTTGCCGATGCTGCGCCATTACCAATCGGACGAACCAACATTCGCAAATCTGCAACGACGAACGGTGGCAGTTCAGCTTGAACGCGGCGTGTGACATCGACTTTCGATCCGTCGGCCATCGTCGCGGTGACGATTATTTGAGCGTAAGCGAGCGGGTGGTCGAGTTTGATTTCGTTAGGCAATACTTCGATCGAAGCGATCGCTGCGGCGTCGATTGCCGGCTCCTGGGTCTGTAATTTAGCCGCCCTCGCTGTATCGGATGACCATGCCGCTGCATCGAATCGTGAATCAACAGCTGGTGTGGCGACCACCTTGGATGCGTCAACTTCGTCAGCAACTTTTGGGACCACTGGCCATGTCGCCGCGAGCGTCCCAGCGGGATCGAACTTCAGCAAATTGCCGCCGCTGCCAGCGACGACCAACGAATGGTCGGCAGCAAAGCTGATTGCATACAATGCTGCGGAATCGGAAGAGTATTGCCAAACTTGCGCCGCTTCGACCTTGCGATACTCGGCCAGTTTCGCCTTCTGTTCGTCGTTAAGCTCTTCAGGTTTCTTACCCAACAAAGGCTTAATGTCGTCAGGTGTGCCGCCTCCAAAGTTGTACTTCCAAACGCGGACTTCGCTGGTCTCTTCGATCGTTGCTGCGGCGGCAATCAACGATCCGTCGGGACTGATCGCGACGGAGAAAATTCGGCCATTCAAAGGTGGCAGTGCTCGAACCAAGTTCGCGTCGTCACCGATCTTGCGCGCCGTTTCGCGGAAGACTCGATATACCTTCGCAACGCCATCAGCACCGCCGACCAAGATCTCGTTCCGCTCGTGGTGAGCTGCGATGCTGTTCAAACCGCCCGACAGTGCACCAGGCGTAATTGACGTGACATTGTCGATGAATCGTTGCGTGGCGACTTCGGTTAACTTGCAAGTCATATCTCGAGCGACCGAAACAACGTGCGATCCGTCACTGGTAAACGCTGTGTCGATCACCCAATCTTCGTGGGCGCCTTGAAACAAGACTTCTTCGCCAGTTTCGGCACTGACCGCTCGCACACTGTTGACGCTGCCAAAGGCGATTCGCGTTCCATCAGGCGACCAGCGTGCTCCAGACAACGTGTCGCTGCCCACCGGGACGGAGAGCTTTAACTCGCGCGACGCGACGTCCCAAACCTGCAACTCACCAAGTTCCGCTGGGGTTCCTGCGGCAACAGCTAAGCGAGTTGAATCGGGTGAAAAGCGAACGGTATTGATCCGAGGGCTCATGCCGACCAGCCGACCAGCGGTTTGGCCGGTGGCTGCGTCGATCAAGATCACTTCGTGATGCCCCGCCGCCGCAACCCATTTGGAATCGGGCGAGATGGCGACTGAAGTGACGACCGGTGCGTTTTTGTAAACCGGTGGATTGTTCGGGCTGAATGTTGGACCGATGTCGGTTGGCGAATCGTTAATGGCCCCTTGGGCGATCCAGATGCGAATCGTTTCGACCTCGATCGGTGACAGCGTAGGCCACGGCGCCTTGGGCATTTCGGCCTTACCGTCGTGCGGTGTAATTTGTTGGATCAAGTAGCTGTCGTCAGGTTTGCCGGCGACGATTGCCGCTTGACCGGTCTCACCGCCACGAATCAATGACGCGAAATCGGTCATCAAATACTCGCCCATCCGCTTGCCGCTTTGGTGGCATCCCAAGCAGGCTTTACGAAAAATCGGCTGGACATCGGCGTCATAGCTGATCGCTTTCGCCACGGGCTCGGACGCGGGCGTTTTTTCGGTCGCCTCATCAGCCAATGCATTGGCACCATGCAGCGTTAAGGCGACGAGCGTTGCAATTTTAAGCCACAATCGCTGCTCGGATCGATTCGGGTGGAAGCTGTGAAAATCCGATTTCGAAATGACCGACGATGCGTCAGCAGACGCCGCATGAAACGTGCGCATTGGCCGTTATCCTCTTCAATCTTTGTGCGATGGCAGTATCGTCGGAGTGACAATCGAACAATCGTTGACGAATCATTCGATCAAGCCAAACGATCGTTGGCGTTCACTCAGACGGTATGAGTCTGACACCACCGATCCAGTGCGGCCGCGATGAAACGGACACATGGTAGCCCAGCGTGGGCAGGCGGGTTGTGGGGCGACATGTCGACCCCACTTCTAATCTAACGACGCAAGCAGTTGCGTCAATCAAAAAGTCTCGACTTGGCTTGAATGGCAAAGGATCGCGACGCTGCATGCGTGTTTGCGTCGCGATCCGCGCGTGGATTCAACGAAAGATCAAGCAAACGGGTCGTATTCGCCAGGGACTGGGACCGGGTACTTGCCGTCTTCGCCCGGCGTTACTGGTGGTACGGAATCGAGGGTGTAGTGATCGATGCCTGGAGCGAGATCCTTGCCCTTGGCGAGCAAATCGTCCCACTTCAACACTTTACCGGAGTAGCAGGCTTCGCGTCCCAAAATTGCCGCAAAAGTCGACTTCGCGCCGTATTCACCTTCGTTGTAGATTTCGCCGCGCATCATCGCTTCGATCAAGTCATGCTGTTCTTGCTGGTGGCCATTGAGCGACTTGCCAGAGAACTTCCATGCGTTTTCGCCAAAAATCTGGCCGCTCGGGTCGGCCGTGCCTTTGGTCCCATGGGCAAACTCGCTGACTTGGTTCCAGCCGCCCTTAAGGTGCCGGCCTTGGCTGAACATCTTCGTGCCATCGGGAAACGTAAACTCACAGAACGTGTGGTCGAAAATCTGCGACTTCGTCGCGTCGCCGTTTTCTCGCATTTCGCGGCCGCCCATGCCGTTGCATTCGATCGGGTAAGCACCCTTGACCCAGCAACCGACGTCAATGTTGTGAATGTGCTGTTCACAGATCTGGTCGCCGCTGAGCCAATTGAAGTGGTACCAATTGTTGGTTTGGAAAGCCATTTCGCTTTGGCTGGGCTGGCGATTGCGATACCAAATGCCGCCACCGTTCCAATAGACCCGCATTGCAACGATGTCGCCGATCGCACCATCGTGAATCCGCTGAATCGTTTCGGTGTATTGCGGTTCGTGGCGCCGCTGCAGACCGATCGCAACGGTCAAGTTCTTCTTTTTGGATTCTTCCACTGCGGCCAATACGCGTCGCACTCCCGGTGCGTCCGACGCGACCGGCTTTTCCATAAAGACGTGCTTGCCCTTATTGACCGCGTACTCAAACTGCTGAGGCTTGAAGCCTGGCGGAGTCGCGATGACGACCAAATCGCAATCGACGTCGATCGCTTTTTTGTAGGCATCCAGGCCGGTGAACATGCGATCTTGCGGCACGTCGACTTTGTCTTTGTGTCGACCGCTCATCGACTTGATCGTCATCTCAGCGTTTTGTTGGAAGGCATCGGCAACGGCCACCAACTTGACGTTTCCCTTGGTGTTCATGATTTGATCGGCAGCACCGGTTCCGCGACCGCCGCAGCCAACGACAACGAACTTGATTTGGTCGTCTCCGGCGGCATGTGCAGTGCGAGCAATGCCGCTGGTTAGCAGAGCGGCACCAGCGGCGGCAGTCGACGAGCTTTTCAGGAACGTGCGGCGGGAGGGTTGTTTTTCCATGTTTGGAAGTCTCAAAAGGCAGGTTGGATGGAGGGGGCCATGTCGTTAATTGGTGATGATAACCACCCTTAGAATACCCCAACGGGAAGTCGAATGCAATTTCGCAGCCTTGATATTCGTCAGCTCAAGGCATCCCACACAATTGGTGCCATCCATCTATCACAATTGGTGCCATCCATCTATTGACGTCGGGTGAAGCATGGGTATCCTTAGAGAGAAACGGGGGATTAAGCGATGGGCAGGTCATCTCGGGCAGAAGAGTTTTTGGCAACAGAAGTTGGCATCGTGCACGCTGTGCAGCGTTGTGTTCGCCGTGCATGGTTGACGGGGGTCGACGACAAAACAGGGCAGGATTACTCCCACCGGCGCGAGTGGATTCGACGGCGAATGGAGTCGCTCGCGTCGGTTTTTGCGATTGATGTGCTGACCTATGCGATCATGAGCAACCATATGCATCTGATCCTGCGAAACCGGCCAGATGTTGTTGGCAAGTGGAGCGATCAAGAAGTTGCTATTCGGTGGTTAAGGGTTTTCCCGGGTCGACGGCTTGAAGAGCATCTTGCCGAGCCGACCGACAGTGACGTTCAAATGCTGGTCAATCAGCCCGAGCGTTTGGCGGTGATTCGCCTGCGGTTGTCCGACATCTCTTGGTTCATGCGGGCGATATCGGAGCCAATTGCCCGAATGGCGAATCGACAGGACGATTGTACAGGCCGATTTTGGGAGGGCCGCTTCAAGGCGCTGCGGATTATGGATGAAGCAGGCTTGCTGGCTTGCGCAATGTATGTCGATCTCAATCCGATTCGAGCTGCAATTGCTGAGAGCCCTGAGAAGGCGGTTCACACATCAGCGCACGATCGAATTCATTCGGGCAAAGGAAAACAGATCAATGCAGCGGCATTTGACCTGGTGCCAATCTCGAACAAAGAAGCTGGCGACAAGATCAAGAATACACCGATTGACGAATTGAAAAAACAGCAGAAAACAAAGAAACGCAACGCCACTGGGCGCAGGATTGCTTGTGACGCGTGGCTATCGCCGTTGACTTTGGACAAGCAAATCTTGTCGCTCGATCCGCAGGTTCACGGCGATGGCTTGCGGGCCAGTGATCGAGGGTTTCTACAGATCAAGTGGGGAGACTACTTGGCCTTGTTAAATTGGACAGCGAAGCAAGCGATTGATGGCGTAGTTGCGACGGTCCCAGCAGATCTGGCAACGGTGTTAATGTCACTTGGGATCGATTCAGTGATGTGGCGCGACATGGTTTGGCACTTTAAAAAGTATTTTGGCCGATCTACCTGCATCGGGTCGCCAGCGGCGATGGATAAGGATGCAAAGAATTCGGGCAAGCGCTGGCACCGAGGCCAACGTGCGGCGCGTGGATTGTATCTGGCAGCCTGATCAGTCTGCTGTCAACGTAATCTGAAACGTGTTGCGGATAGTCGATGCCAACCGCGACACGGCATGCCGCGGTTTCACTGCAATGAGATTGTTAGCCAGTCACAGCTATCCCAAAAGTTGTGCTAGCGAAAAGCATGATCCAGCGTGCTTGCCGATATCGGTTCGGTTTACTGGGTCGAATGCTTGCCGCATGGTGTCGTCCATTATGGAACTGCGGCTTACGAACCGTTAAGTGGCCATCGGAACCATAAGTCTCTGCCTGAAAGTACATGCCTGACTAATTTTTGCGAGGCACGAAGCGGTGACGCTGAGTTTGTGGGTGGAACAAATCGAGTGACTTGTTAGCTTCGGTGGGGATCGACGCGGCAATGTGGCGTGACATGGTATGGCACTCTAAAAAAGTACTTTGGTCGTTCGGCGTGCCTCGGTTCGCCATTGGCCATGGGCGAGGGTGCCAAGAAATCTGCCAAGCGTTGGCACCGCGTACAGCGCGCGGTCTGTATTTGGCGGCGAAATTGAATCACGCGGCGAGCCGGGCGATGCCGGCAAACTACCCATCCTACAGCTCGGTGTCGCACCGTTTCGGCGACCGAACGGTGTAGCACAGAAGTCCGCGTAACACATCCCAAAGATGCGATGGCTTTCGGCGCACTTGTTGGCGGTTGCGACTTGAGTGGAATGCGCCTGCAGGGGAGTTTTCGGCTTGTCGCGTCTTCGGTTTTCCGCCAATCGCCGCGTTACGCTCAACTCGCTGAGTTCGTTAGTACTTAAGTGGTGGGTGGCACAATTTGAATGAGAAAGAGGTGAACGGGGTGTCCCGCCTGGACGGGCGATTGATGTATAATCTCGAAGTTGTTGGCAATTCTTTGTTTGACGCTTCGGACATTTCCATGAAAAAAACGCTGATTCGACTTCGGGTAATTCGCATCGCGGCCTTCGTTTTTGCCGTGGCGTTAATCCCGGCCTCTTGTGCGCTGGGGCAATCACAATGGCTTGCATTCCGCGGTGATGGTGGGCGGGGCGAAGCGATGAAGTCAAAGCCGCCGACGGAGTTTGATGTTCCGGCGGGAAAAAACCTCGCCTGGAAAACGGCGACTACGGGGCGCGGAATTGGCGGGCCGTTGGTAATCGGCGATTTGGTGGTCGTCACAGGATGTGATGGCGAAGATGAACGCGACATCCACATCGAAGGATTTGATGCCAAGAGTGGAAAGCGGCTTTGGATCCGGTCGATGCGTTCGACAGGGCGTCCGTACACGCATCCCACCAGCGCTAATGCATCGCCTACGCCTGCGAGTGATGGCCAGCGGATCTTTGCGCTGTTCAGCTCGTGTGACTTGGTCTGCGTCGATTTACAGGGGCGATTGCAATGGTTTCGTGGGCTGGCGGTTGATCACCCAAAAGCTGGTAACGACATCAGCATGAGCAGTTCGCCTGTGGTGGCCGATGGCGTTGTTGTCGTGCAGTTAGAAAACCAGGGCGATTCGTTCGCAGCGGGGCTCGATGCCGAGACCGGTGAAACGCTTTGGCAAATGGCGCGTGACCGACAAAGCAACTGGGCGACGCCGCTGCCGATCACCATTGGCGATGGTCGGCCTGCGTTTGTGCTGCAGGATGGCGGCAATTTGATGATTGTTGATGCGCGGACTGGCAAGGTCGAACACGACTTTGCAATCAAGTGCGACCGGACAGCGTCGGCCAGCTACGCCGCCCCATTGATCATCGTTCCGGGCGAAGAAACGGTAGCCTTGCGAACCGATTCATCCGGCGTCGAAGAGGTTTGGCGAAGCAACAAGTTGCGTCCCCAGCGTTGCAGCCCCGTGATCGCAGATGGCAAAGTTTACATGGGGCGCGGGTCGGTTTTGATCGCCGGAAACTTGGTCGATGGCGAAATCGCGTGGCAAAAACGTTTGCCGGGCGTCGAAACCGTCTGGGCAACGCCCGTCGCGACCGGATCGGGGATTTATGTATTCGACGCCAACGGTAAAGTTGCTCTCGTTCGAGACGATGGCGACACGGCGGAAGTCGTTTCCGAGCCTGTGGTTGGCGAGTCGATTTTGGCTTCGCCCGCTGTTGTTGGCGATGCGTTATTCTTGCGAACCGAACGTGCTGTCATCAAAATCGCTGACCAATCGACCGAGAAAAGCTAAGGATTATCGTTTGTCGGAAACCGCAATCATTCAACCCACCGTGGCCGTTGTGCCCGGTGGCCCCGTAGTCGGATCGATTCGGCCGCCGGGATCAAAAAGTTTGACCAACCGTGCCTTGATTTGTGCTGCGTTTGCTGATGGCCAATCACAACTGACGGGTGCGCTGCGCAGTGATGACACAGAAGTGATGGTTGCGGCCTTGTCGAGTATCGGGGTCGTCATCGCCGAATCCGATGGTGGGCGAGTGATTGACGTGACTGGTAAATCAAGCCGTGACGTGAATCCGGCGGTCGGTTCAGTGGCATCTGTTCATGATTTGTTCATTGGCAACAGTGGTACGACAATCCGATTCCTGACCGCTGCACTTTCTGCATTGGGCGGCGATTATCGAATGTTTGGCGTTCCAAGGATGCACCAGCGTCCCATCGGCGACTTGGTCGACGCGTTAATACCGATTTGTGATGGCACGATCGAATGTGAAAGCGAGGGTGGTTGCCCGCCGGTTCGTATTCAAACTTCGGGCTGGAAAAAATCGCAAATCCGCGTCGCCGGCAGTGTCAGCAGCCAATACCTCAGCGGCTTGATGATGGCTGTTCCGATCAGTGGTCGTCAGTGCGAAATCGTGGTCTCAGGCGAACTGGTCTCACGCCCCTATGTCGAGATGACGGCGCAGATCATCCGTGATTTTGGTGTTGATGTTGAATTGATCGACGCGGCGGAAAATGGTACCCAGACACTTTCTTGTCGAATCGACGGTCGCAGCGGTTATCGAGAGCGGCGATACGCGATCGAGCCCGACGCATCGGCAGCCAGCTACTTTTGGGCGGCCGCGGCGATCACGGGCGGCGAAGTCACGGTGCTCGGTTTGTCGGCAGACGCCCTTCAGGGCGACGTCGGATTCGTCGATTGTTTGCAACAGATGGGTTGTCGCGTCGATCGACAAGATGACCAGATCACGGTTGCCGGTCCCGAAAAGCTGCGTGGCATTGACGTCGACATGAACTCGATCAGCGACACGGTTCAAACGCTCAGTGTTGTCGCTTTATTCGCGGAAGGCCCGACCACCATTCGTGGTGTTGCTCATAACCGCTTTAAAGAAACCGATCGCATCGGCGACTTAGCCCGTGAGTTGCGGAAACTGGGCGCCACAGTGATCGAAACCGACGACGGACTTTCGATCCAACCGGGCGACTACGAACCATCTGCGATTCTCGATACGTACGATGATCATCGAATGGCGATGAGTTTATCGCTGGCGGGTTTGCGGATGCCTGACGTGCGGATTCGCAACCCGGCCTGCACTGCCAAAACTTATCCCGAATACTTCGCCGACTTGGAAAACTTAATCGGCCGACCGCACCGATGGCGCGGCCAATAAAAGTGGCTTAGGCTTCCAGCCTGAGAAAAAACTTGCTCAGGCCAGCAGCCTGATCGCCTCAAAGCCTGATTTTTCTTCAGTGGAAAGTGACAGCAGCCGTTGGCGGCTGGCTCCGATTCAAAGCTGCTTCAACACGAGCCAGCAGGTCGTTAGGCGGATCGGAAAACAAGTGATCGTCGTCATTGTGTCCCGCAACAAACTCCGCGTTGCAATGTTGACAAGCTACATTCTGGCCCAAGAGGCGTGTATGCACCTCGAGCCGCCGACCGCAGGTTGGGCAGGATTGGGTGAAGTGAAGAGGCATACCGAGTCTCCATTTTGCTCGAGCGAGAAAAGTGACGAGGGCTGGATGATAGCCTTTAAAACGATTTAAGGCAAGCTTGTTCTCCGATGTCCCCGCTGTAGGTGAGTTCGGCCGACGTCCTTTGTCGCCACCACTCATTCATTAAACTTCGTTAGACAGCGCATTGGCCGATCGCGATAGCCCTTTTTTGGTGCAGATTGAGTGAAGAGTTTTCGGGGCGTCCCCGTCGATGCGGAGCGGTGGTATGTTGTCGGCTAGTTTTAATGAAGTTCGCCACGCTGCTGAACGGGTGTTCGTGCATATTGTTCCAGTCAGTGCAGGCAAAGTCGGAAAAGAACCACGGATCGATGAATGAAGGATACGCTTGCCGTAATTCTCGCTGGCGGGCGAGGCAGTCGACTGGAACCGCTAACCCGCGACCGCGCCAAGCCCGCGGTGCCCTTTGGCGGACTTTATCGAATCATCGATTTCGTGCTGAGCAATTGCCTCAACAGCGGTATACGTCGGATTCTGATGTTGACCCAGTACAAGGCCCAATCGCTCGACCGTCACATCAATGTCGGTTGGCGATCTTACTTTTGCCGTGAATTGGGCGAGTTTATTGACATCGTGCCGCCCCAGCAGCGGATCGACGATAACTGGTACCAAGGCACCGCTGATGCGGTTTATCAAAACATCTACGCGATCGAACGCGAACAGCCTCAGTATGTCGTGATCTTGGCGGGCGACCATATTTACAAGATGAATTACGAGCCGATGGTGGAGTTCCACAAGTCGGTTGGTGCCGACATGACAATCGGCGCGTTGCGAGTGCCTGTGTCCGAAGCGACGCAATTCGGCGTTATGGCGATCGACGCTGAGCAACGAATCGTCGACTTTGCCGAAAAGCCGGCCCACCCCACGCCGATCCCTGGCAATCCAGACATCGCGTTGGCGTCGATGGGCATCTATGTCTTTTCCGCTCGTTTCTTGTACGAGCGGCTTTGTGATGACGCCGCATCGGTGGGAAGTCGACACGATTTTGGTGCCGACATCATTCCCCGTGCGATTCGCGATGCACGCGTTTTTGCGTTTCCGTTTTTGGACGAGAACCGCAAGGGCGATGCTTATTGGCGAGATGTCGGCACGCTGGACGCTTACTACGAAGCGAGTCTCGATTTGGTGGAAGTCGACCCACAACTGAATCTTTATGATCAAAGTTGGCCAATTCGATCGTATCAGCCTAATCTGCCTCCGCCCAAGTTTGTTTTTGCCGGAAAAGACGATGCCAAACGACGAGGCGAGGCACTCGATTCGATCGTTTGTCAGGGAGCGATCTTGAGCGGCGGAACGGCTCGGCGTTGTGTGATCGGGCCCAATGTGCGAATCAACAGTTACGCCGAAGTAGAAGAAAGTATTCTTTTGGAGGGTGTCGATGTTGGGCGACATTGCCGGATTCGCCGAGCGATTATCGACAAAGGGGTGCATATCCCGGCTGGGACCGAAATCGGCTATGCTCAAGACCAAGACCGCGCACGTGGTTGGATGATCACCGAAAGCGGTTTGGTAGTGATCGCTCGGGGTGAATTGGTTGAATCCATGGGACGTGTCGGTTGAGCTTGATCAGCCATCAGAATGAAAAGCGTTCAGTCTTAATCGATAGAAAATGAGGCGGGTGGAACCAAGTGCCAATCGACAACCCTTTGATTTTTTTCGCATTCGCCGCCGTTTTGCTCGTCGTTGTCGGCGTTGGGATATGGGTTGCGATGCAGTCCCGCAAGCGGAACAGCGAAACGGTTTCGTCGGGTCCAGCGGCAGCTGAAATGGCGTCGTTCCTGACCGAAACCGATCGCCAAGCGATGCTCAGTCTGTTGCAGCAATTGGCGACCTGGACGACCGAGTATTCCGGCAACGTTTCGAGTTATCAGACACGTTTGGGGACGATTTCTCGCGAGTTCCAGCGCGACGCAGCGGCGGCCAAGCCGCCCAGTACGACTCGTGTAATGGGCCTCTTGGGCGAGATCATGCAAAGCAACGCAAGTCTGCAGCAGCGTCTGGAATCGGCCGAAAAGCAACTCGATCGACAAACTCGTCAAATCGAATCGTATTTGACCGAAGCCCGCACGGACGGACTGACGCAACTGGCCAACCGCCGAGCCTTTGATGCCAAGATCGAAGAGATGTTTAACGCCTACCGAAAGGGTGGTAAGTCATTCGCAATTGCCATCATCGACATCGATCATTTTAAAAGCATCAACGATACTTATGGACACCAGTCTGGCGATGACGTACTAAGGTTTATCGCATCAGCGTTTCGCCAAGCATTTGAGAATGCGTACATGATCGCGCGTTACGGTGGTGAAGAATTTGTTCTGATCCTGCCCAGTCCGATGCGATTGGCCGCAGACCGAATCGACGCCCTGAGAAAAAACATTGCCAAGGAACAGATCGAAACGGATGGCAAGTGGTTGCAAATCAATTTCAGCGCCGGCTTGAGTGAGCCACGCCAAGAATTGGTTGCCGCCCATATGATTCGTCGTGCGGATGAAGCACTTTATTCGGCAAAAAACATGGGCCGAAACCGAGTCTACTATCATGACGGGACACAACCTGTCTTGCTTGGTGCACCGGAACTGGCTGGGCCGTACTGAACGGGTTAACCTGAATGAACCGGGCTGCCTGAGTGGTGGGGGTAGCCTGGTTGGCTGGTGGGGATAGTGTTGTTGAGCCTAAGTTTTCGGAAGATGGTTGCCATTAGCCGCAATGGAGTGTGTGTGTGCTAGGTACGCCTTCCCTATAAGCCTAGGATCCTGATCTTATGCCCGTACGATGCTTCCCTGGTTGATTACAACATAACTAAGACTTGATCAAACGATAGAGCGGAATGAATATGAGCCAAAATCCTTATGGTTCGCCACAAACGCCCGAAGATGCAACGGCATCGAGCGATGCAGCGGGCCATCGCACCGCACCGCTGTCGACATCGGGTTTTCCGCCCGGCATTCCGTACATCGTCGGAAACGAAGCAGCCGAGAGATTCAGCTTCTATGGGATGAAGGCGATTTTAACCGTCTTTATGACACAATACCTGCTGGGCCGCGATGGCGAGTTGGCGGTAATGAGCGATGCCACCGCTAAGTTTTGGGTCCATACGTTTGTGATGGCGGCGTACTTTACTCCGTTATTAGGTGCCTTTTTAGCGGATTGGTTGTTGGGCAAGTATCGCACAATCATTCTACTTTCGGTCATTTATTGCTTTGGTCACTTGGCCCTTGCTTTGGATGAAACCCGAATGGGCTTAGCGGTCGGATTGTCGTTAATCGCTCTAGGAACCGGTGCGATTAAGCCTTGCGTCTCAGCTCACGTCGGCGACCAATTCGGCGGTCGCAATCAGCACCTGTTGGAGAAGGTTTTCGGTTGGTTCTATTTTGCGATTAACCTCGGCGCTTTTCTGTCGACAGTTCTGACACCCCTCTTGCTGGATTGGTATGGTCCACAGATAGCGTTTGGTGTTCCAGGGGTTCTGATGGCTCTGGCGACTATCTTGTTTTGGATGGGACGCAAGGACTTTGCCCACATCCCGCCGCGCGGCGTCGCTGTTTTTCGCGACGCATTCACGGGTGAAGGACGGCAAGCGATCCTGGGTTTGGTGCCGATCTATATTTTAGTTGCGGTTTTTTGGAGCCTTTTCGATCAAACGGCCAGCGCTTGGGTGTTGCAAGCCGAATCGATGAATGCCCAGGTCCTTGGCATATCGATTCTGCCTAGCCAGGTTCAAGCGGCGAACCCCTTGCTGATTCTGTTGATGATTCCGCTGTTCAGCTACGTTGTGTATCCGCTTTTGGGCCGTGTTTTCACTGTAACCCCACTGCGAAAGATCGGCTTGGGTATGTTCCTGACTGTGCCGGCGTTTTCGATCAGCGCGCTGATCGAACAGAACATCCAAGATGGCGGTTCACCGAGCATTTTATGGCAAGTCTTGGCCTATGTGGTGTTAACTGCCGCCGAAATCATGGTGTCCATTACCTGTTTGGAGTTCAGCTACACCCAGGCGCCCAACAGTATCAAGAGCATTGTCATGAGCATCTTCTTGTTGTCGGTGTCGTTGGGCAATTTTATCACCGCCGGAGTAAATAAAATCATTGAGAACAGCGATGGCACCTCCAAACTGCCTGGCGCGAGTTATTATTGGTTCTTTACCGGGTTGATGGTGGTGGCGGCAGTATTGTTCATTGCCGTGGCCTTAAAATATCGTGGAAAATCGCACTGCCAGGATGAGAGTGGGGAAGCGCTGCCGATTTGATCGATGAGTTCTCTTTGCGTTTGACTCGTCGTGTGACGTTATGTTCTGAAGAGGGATCGTGCCGGGGTTGGATGCGAACCGCTCGATGCGGTGGCCTTCCCCCCTTCACCTCACTCAACCATAGTCGGAGTTTGCTCCCATGCATCTGATCGAAGCTTGCGTAAACAACCCTGTGAAGGTGATTGTCGGGGTGCTGTTGCTGGCGCTGTTCGGCTCGATTTCATTGGTTCGGATGCCGATGCAGTTGACCCCTGAGGTTCAAATCCCAACCTTGACGGTCCAGACACGTTGGCCGGGTGCTAGCCCGCAAGAAGTTGAACGTGAAATCATCCAAGCACAGGAAGAGCAATTACAAAGCGTCGAGGGGTTACAAAAGCTCAGCAGCGAGTCGCTCGATTCTCTGGCGCGTATCACCATGGAGTTTCCAGTCGGCGCGAATATGGAAGAGGCTTTGTTGAAGGTCAACAGTCGGCTTCAACAGGTTCGCGAGTATCCCGAAAACTCCGACCAACCGGTGATCTCCACGAGTAACGCGTCGGACCGCCCCATCGCGTGGTTTATCCTCAGCGCACTGCAACCGACGGTCGAAGAGATCAATCAGATGGCCAGTGATGTGCCAGTCGTTGCAGATAAGTTGCGATGGATAGCGGCGGCAAACAATCCCGGCCTGCGACTGATGCGACTACGAAACCTCGCCAGCGAACATCCCGAGATCAGCGACCTGTTGCCGCCGGATCTCAACGTACCCGGCATGCGTAAGTTTGCCGAAGACATGATTAAGTCGCGTTTAGAACGCGTTGACGGTGCGTCCGCGGTCAACGTCTTGGGCGGCTTGGAAGAGGAAATGCAGGTGATCGTCGACCCCCAACGGTTGGCGGCACGGAACCTTACCATCGAAGACGTCCGTCGCGTTCTCAAGACTCAGAATAAGGACACTTCCGGCGGTGATATTTGGGAAGGTAAACGGCGTTGGGTTGTACGCACGCTCAATCAATTTTCGTCGCCCGACCAGATCGCTAGTCAAGTACTGGCCACACGCGACGGCGCACCCGTTTTCATCAGTGATGTGGCTGAAGTGCGATTAGGTTTCAAGAAACCCGACGGCTTGGTTCGACGCTTCGGCGACAATTCCATCGCGATTAACGCTATCC
The DNA here is from genome assembly GCA_003506095.1 of Planctomycetaceae bacterium. GTDB lineage: Bacteria > Planctomycetota > Planctomycetia > Pirellulales > Pirellulaceae > UBA6163. The sequence goes on from DNWZ01000072.1 coordinate 21,713, forward strand.
GCCAAACCGGTGCGAACGTGTTGGATGTGATGGATGGTTTACGCGAAGGGGTTGCGGAACTCAATTCGCAAGTATTGCGGAGCCGAAAACTTCAATTAACTCAAGTTTATGACGAAACGGAATACATTTACGCATCGGTCGGCTTGGTAAATCAAAACATCATTGTCGGTGGTGCTTTGACAATGATCGTTTTGATGCTGTTTTTGCACCTGCAGTGGCGAACCGTTGTCGTGGTTCCCATGATCGCCGCTTCGGCACTTGCTGCTATGGTTTTGTCGCCATGGTATTTTGTCATTACCCTTGCAATCATCATTGCCAGCGGTTTCTGGTTCGCACGCGGTGCGATCGTCGTCGGTCTTGCGATTCCGATCAGTATCATAGGCACGTTTTTATTGTTAAATCTTTGGGGCCGATCGCTCAATGTGATCAGCCTAGCGGGAATGGCGTTTGCCGTTGGGATGTTGGTCGATAACGCGGTTGTCGTGCTGGAAAACATCTATCGACATTACCAATCGGGCGACTCGCCGCGCGACGCCGCGATCAAAGGTGGTAGCGAGGTTTGGGGAGCGGTGCTCGCATCAACCTTGACCACTTTGGCCGTGTTCCTGCCAGTTTTGTTTGTTCAAGAAGAAGCAGGACAGCTGTTTCGCGATATAGCATTGGCAATCAGCGCCGCAGTCGGATTGTCGCTGATTATCAGCATTACACTGATCCCGATGGCAACGGCCCGACTGTTGCAGGGTGGTGCCGAGGATTTGCCGATCGAAACTGAAGGGGTGCCACATGCCGCAGAACAGACGAAAGCGTTCAAATGGTATAAGCCGGTTACTTGGATCGGTTTGATCGACGCGATCGCTCAGAAGTTTGTTCTTTTGGTGGTTGCTACGAACCGACAGATCCAGCGTCAGTTCCTTTCACGGATTGTCGTTGTCGTCGGTTTAGTGCTTATCGCTGGCTTAGTCAGCTATCTTTTGTGGCCTAAGGTCGAGTATTTGCCTTCAGGCAATCGGAATCTTGTATTCGGAATCATTTTGCCACCGCCGGGTTATAACTTAGACGAATTGACTCGCTTGGGTGAAATTGTCGAAGAGCATCTGAGGCCTTATTGGGATGTGGATCCCGGAACCAAAGAGTTCGCGGAATTAAAGTATCCGGCCATTTACGACTTTTTCTTTGTAGCGCGTGATAAGTCTGTGTTTGTGGGCGTCCGCTCCGTTGATCCGACGCGCTCGGGCGAGTTGGTGCCATTGATCCAGCAGGTTCGCGCCAAACTGGACGGCGCATTCTTGGTGGCCAAGCAGTCTAGCTTGTTCGAGCAGGGACTGACCGCCGGTCGCACCATCGATGTCGAGATCACTGGGCCAGACTTGAAGCGACTTGTCGGCCTGGGCGGCCAAGTGCTGGGCAAAGTGACGGGCGCAGGAGGCGGTGAGCCGGTGATTCCCAACTCGCAATCACGGCCTGTACCCAGTCTCGATCTTAGCAGTCCTGAATATCACATTAACCCAAAACTGGTTCAAGCCGAAGAGATGGGGATGGACGCGACCGCTTTGGGATACGCTGTCAATGCGTTGGTCGATGGTGCCTTTGCCGCCGACTACTTTGTCGGCGGCGATAAGATCGATTTGACGATCATCGGGCACCCTCAAAACATTGTTCGGACTCAAGATATCGAAAAAATGCCGATTGCCACGCCCGGTGGCCAACTCGTCACGCTTTCTTCGCTTGCCACCTTTAAGCCGGCCAGTGGTCCAGAACAGGTGAACCATCGCGAGCGTCAACGAGCAATCACGATCGAGGTTTCTCCGCCCCCGGAAATGCCTCTCGAATTGGCGATGCAATTGATTAATGACAAAATCGTGACACCGATCCGGGAATCTGGCCAGCTCGAGGGCGGTTATCGGATGACGATTTCCGGTACCGCCGACAAATTGCGAGAGACGTGGTTGTCGTTGCGATGGAATGTGGCGCTCGCTCTTGCCATCACTTATCTTCTGATGGCCGCGCTATTTGAAAGTTGGATCTATCCGTTCGTAATCATTCTCAGCGTTCCGTTAGGCGCAGTCGGTGGTTTGTTCGGATTGTGGATGTTGGAATACTATTTAGTCTTGCAGGGCTTGCCGCCGCAGGGGCTCGATGTGCTGACGATGCTTGGTTTTGTGATTTTGATCGGCACGGTTGTCAATAATCCAATTCTGATCGTTCACCAATCATTAAACCTGATGCGAGAGTCAGGAATGACTTCCCGAGACGCGATCATCGAGAGCGTTCGAACTCGGGTTCGCCCAATCTTTATGACCACAGCGACTACGGTCCTTGGTTTGTTACCGTTAGTGTTGTTCCCCGGAGCAGGCAGTGAACTCTATCGTGGGCTTGGCAGCGTTTTGTTAGGCGGGTTGTTGGTGTCGACCATTTTTACTCTGGTGTTTGTGCCAACACTGTTCCGCATCATGATGGACTTGAAAGAGTGGTTCACGCCCGCGACCGCAGTTGTCCGTACGATACCCGTCTCTAATCTGCTGCGCCGCGTCGGTTCATGATCATTCGGCTAGCCAACGCGTTAGATTCTCGCGAACAAAATCATCGTCTTGCAAATCTGGATAAGCAGCGGTGATGCGATCGAGTTCTTCCGCTTGTCCCGCGGAAAGCTTCTCATCCGGATTCAAACAGCGGCATGACGGCGCAAGCCCCTGACGTCGAAGCACTTCCATGATTCCCGGAATACAGCCGGCGAATTGATTGGCGGCATCAAAGATCACGGCGTTCGCATCGGTTAACGCCACGTTCCGAGTCAACCACGACGCGTGGAGCGTCTCGCCGCGACGCGCGACTTTGATTTCTTTCAACAACTCAACCGCCGCTCGGGTCCATACGCCCCACTGCCCCAGCAAACCGCCTACGATTTGAACGCGGCGGCGATCAAATTGATAATGGCTCAACAGGTCGATGATGATGTTGTCATCGTTACCCGTATAGAGCGCCACATCGTCGCGGCCCGACAGTGCGACGGCACGCACGACGTCCAAAGTTTGGTAACGATTGAAAGGTGCCACCTTGATTGCAACAACGTTGGGGATATCGCAAAATCGACGCCAGAAGGAGAACGATAAAACGCGGCCACCAACGGACGGTTGCAGATAAAAACCGATGATCGGGATTACGTCTGCTACTCGTTGGCAATGATTTAAAATTTCGTTTTCGTCGCTCTCAGCCCACGCGGTCAAACTGAGCAGTCCCGCGTGATAGCCGATCGTGCTCGCTAATGTCGCTTCCGCGATCGCCTGCTCGCTGCGGCCACAGATGCCCGCGATCCGAACGATGGGGCTGGGGGTTGAATCGAGTTCTTCGGCGACCAATCGCAAGATCGGTTCATACAAGTTGTGTTGAGGGTCGCGGATGGCGAATTGAGTTGAATGGACGCCGACCGCAATTCCACCGCAACCCGCATCGCGGTAATAGCGAACGATCGCTCGTTGGTGGCGACGCGACCACGTGCCATCGTCCTGCAACATCAACGGTAATGCCGGGATCACCTGGCCATCACGCAACGTCTCTTTCCAACTGGTCGCTGACATCAGTAGGCCCCGTCACGATTTTCGAAATGGGTCGGTTTACCCAATGTCTCGCCACCCGCAGATACCCATTTCGCGATTCGCCGGATCATCGTATCGACGCTTGTCGGCGGCTGGCCAAACAGCTCCACGCTGCGAGCGTTGTTGCTCAACCATGCCGTCGGCGCTTCAGACCCTTCAATCATTGTCGGCTTGTCAAAGATCGCAGCAAAGCGATGGGCAATATCGCGAACCCTCAAGACCTGGGAACCTGTTATGTTGATGATCGCAGGAGGTGACTGGGTGAGCGTCAAGCAGCGAATGATTTGCGAGATCGCATCACCTTGCCAGATCACATTGGCATAACCGGTGTCGACATTGACTGGTCTACCATGAAAAACCTTTTCCGCAATATCGACCAAAACACCATATCGCAATTCGACGCTGTAGTTCAATCGCACCAGAGTGCAGGCGGTGTTGTGCCGATTACTAGCATCGATAAACTCCCGCTCGCGGCCCAGACACGATAGAGCGTATTGACCTGGCGGGTCGGTTGGACAGGTTTCGGTCGAACCGTCAGATTCGGGCGATGTAAACGAATAGACGCAGCCGGTCGAAAGGGCGACGATTTTGCTCGATCGAAAATGATCAGCGGCTAAGCGTGGAGCTTGAACGTTCATCCTGTCCAACAGATCGGGACTCGAAGCCGTACCGAACTTCACGCCAGCGAGATAGAAGACGTTGGGCGAATCGGGCAACCGCGAATAAACCGCCGGGTCGCTCAAGTCCGCAGCAATCGTCCGAATGTCGTGATCGCTAAAGCGACGGGTCGCGTTATCGCTCGAGAATCGCGACACGGCGAAAACTTGGTCGCGTCGGCCGAGCTGCGAGAGGGACCGCCGCAACATTTGGCACAGATGCAACCCCATCTTGCCGCCCGCCCCCAAGACGACGAAGTCGCCCGGCATGGAATCCACAGCCGTGATCGCGTGCTCATCCGGCTGGCTGATCAATTGGTCCAACTGGCCTGTGGAGGTTGGCACCGATTCGTCAGCGAACCTATTGCGGTTCGCCACGCTTGGATCTGTCATGTTTGCCAAGTCTGTTGCATGGGTTTTCGATGAATTAAATGGCACGCTACACGACCAATTTAGCGCCTTTGCTAGCTCTTTAGGCGGTAAAATCGCGATTTACCGAAAGCCGCCTGAAAACCGGTCGTTTTCGACTTGGCACGCACGGCGAAACTTGAAGAAGACTGCAGCAACTTTTGCGGGTGACGTCTAGTGATTGCCTGCAAGAATCGTATTCACGTCTGCCACCTCAGCCAAGGCGGGTGCGCCCGTTCTCAGGCTGGTCGCATTTCTACCCTATGGGGTCGAGACAATACGATTTCCACCTGCTGCAAATCGCTCGACAGTTTGGTGAATTGGTAGTGCACAAGCCTTGGAATCGGACTGGCGGGCACATCCGCGTTTTGGATGTCGTAAACGCCGACTGCGCTGATGGCAAAACGATCGAGGATATGCTGCGTCTCTCAAAGCACTCTCAACATAGTCGCCAATGCACCCGACTATTCACTGCTATGAAGTCTACCTGGGAAGCCCATGGTGATGTTGAATCAAGTCAACAAGCGGCCACTGCCATTTGTCGACAAGCGTTGCTCGACAGACGCACCAAGCGGCAATTGCGAAAGACTGTGCAAACTGCACTTACGCATTTTCCGTAAAATAAGCAATCAATCAAGGTTCAGTCGTATTAGCAAAGGGAGTGAGACTCTTCACTGGCTTGACTTCTATTCAGGCCTTGCCCCTTTGGTGATCGGCCTAGCGAAGTTTCCGTTGGATGTCGACGGTACCGACCCTTTCATTCGGATGATTCACATCAGCGTCGGATGCTAGCATTTCCTCTAGCTGTGTTGATTCTGACGGTGAAAGGTAGGTTGTAATTTTCATTGCTTGGGCGACCAGACGCGGATCAGAACTCTCAAGTTGAATTTTGATCTGAGCGACTTCGCTCAGCGTCGATTTTGAACCATAGGTTACAAAACGTTGTGACAGCCACCGATTGAGCGGATCTGAAAAAGGTCTTTCAGGCTGCTCCACGAGTTGCTTCTGCGCCTTTACCAGCACCCCGCACTCATTAATTGTGCCGCCGGGAAAACACTTCCATTCAGCAAGGGAAAAGAAGCACTTACACCCAAACGTCGCTGGATCGGTAAAGTCATTCTCGCTGATAACGGCAATCTCTGGCTGAAGGTAGTCCCTGGTAACGATGGTTCGGTGATGATCGAGAGGCATTTGTCTCATACTGTCGCCCTCCCACTTGGGGTCTGAGTTCATTTGAACTCCGCATGCATCAAAAATGGTGGGAACAATATCTGTGTGAGAAGTCAAGCAGTTGAGTGTCGATTGTTCGATGCCAGGACCAGCAATAATGCATGGTGTCATATTTTGGAACTTAGAAATATTTGCTCCGTGTACGCGGTAGTTATCCTCAAGGAATGATTCCCCATGGTCTCCGACAACACAAATCAGTCGCTTGGGATCAAGAAGAGGGCCGATGAGACGATCGATGCAACGAACGCTATTAAGATATCGATTCCAAACCTGATCTCTTTCGGACAAAGAGTATCCAAGCGTCAGTCTCCCTTCGAGTGCTGGGCTGTGAACTTTATCGATCGCGTCACACTGGTAGTCAAAATGAGTACTGTAAAGATACAAGACGGCCAGTTTCGGTTTTCTTTTCAATGTCTCTGATCCAGAAGTTTCTGTTTCGATTGCTGTTCGTTTATCTGAGTCGAGGAAGTTTTGGGCCAATTGACACATGCGTGAGTCCGACTTCGTCCAATTGACATCTGAAGTCTCAAATACATCAAAGTTTTCAGGACAGACAAACCCATCCATGTTGAACAATCCCCAGTCGCTTGCGCCTCCGAAGAAACCCGTCTCGTAACCACACTGCCTAGCGGTTCGAATCAACGCAGGTTCATCGTTTCTCCGACGTTCCGACCAAATCGACTCCAGTCCGTATAAAATACTGAACATTGCCATATTTGTCGAATTCGCCGTGCTAAAGTGATTCTTAGCCCATATCCCTCTTTGAGTGAGGTTATGAATATTAGGAGAGGTTTTTGGGGAAATTGCCTCATGTCGCATGCTTTCTACGATGACCAGCAGAATGTCGGGAAGTTCTGCAGGTGCGGATTTTACTGAGGACGTGCTGTAGAGAGCCTCTCGCTCTTGCAGTTCGGGTTCGAGAGCCATAAGAGGCAATGAAGTCGTTAAAACCTCTCGTCCCACGGGTCGATTCGGACGGTTTTCTGTTTCACCGAACAGTCCTAGTGAAATCAAGGGTTGTCGGTCGCTGGAGCGTTTCATCCAGGCAACGGTCTCATTCCAATTCAAGAACGGATGAAAAACGCCTATGGCCAAAACGCCAAGAGTTATCACTGAAGATTGAAGAGGTGAAGGACAAAAGCGAAATCGGAGGAATTGAACAGAAACGAAATCCGAAAGTTTCCAGGTCGCGATACAAAGAATGATCGTGACAGCACACTGCATGCTTGCATTCAAAACTAGCTCAAGATTAATATTCTCGGCTAAAGAAGGGCCCAGTTCGAAAACTACTTTTGCGGAAGTTGCAGAAAACAAACGATCTCGATAATAAGTAAATGCTAATAAGTCAAGCATTTGAATCGCCAATGTTAACAGCATGAGACTGCGGCCCACGCGTACGCAGATTTCAGGCGCAAACTTGGCCAAAGTGTAGCCTGCCGCAAATCCAGGTAGGGTGAGCATGAAACCCTGTGCCCAGATCCAAAGATGGTTCGCGTAACAAGGCAATGGCGAGGACGTTTTTGCTGAACATGACAGTTCGTGCTCGTAGGCTATCCAGTGAGATGCGAACGAGCAAAATAGGGCAAAAACGAAAAGGCGAGAAAAAACCAGACGATTGAGGTTTTTAGCCATCAGTACTTCATTAATCGGAAACGCGTGATAATCTCGTGACATTCATTAGTTCGGCTTTTGCGGTATTTTCTCTTAAGAAAAATCGCAACGGTAAAAAGGTTTGTATCGGCACCCCCAGTCACCAGTCTTTGCGGGGTGTTCTTAGCTGGCACGAACGTCGTATCGATGAATTTATACGACGGTTTTGCGAAATTTCACCAGCCTCGCCATTTTGATGCGATCGCACTTTTAAAAAATTGTTAAAGCACCGGATAGTGTCATGGCGAGTGCAAGGAGTTTGCAATTTGAGGTTTTCGAACTGCGAAGGACGTTATTTGCACCTCTTGCAGAGGTGTTTCATTAAAGCATTATGGTGTCGGCTTTTCGGGAATCGGCTTGGAGCTCAGCCATTCCTCTTCAATGATATCATATTTAGTGAAATTTGACCCTCGGTAGTTGGTGCCCATAAACAAATCGGATGTTTGCATAAGTTCACCATTGACTTCCTTTAGGGTGTATTCGATTGCGAAGTGAAAACGACCTCCCAGGACATTTTGATTTTCATCAAGTCGTTCTTCGCATAAGTACACAACGCCTCGATGCAGCGCACTGGCAGTCGTTGTGTCGAGGGGCTTCCTCCGTTCGTTTTCTTTCCATGTTTCTGGGAAATGGTCTCCTTCGGGTAGCTGAAAGCGAGCTTCCCAGACACGTCCTTCCTCGATTTCGGTCCATTCAAGTCGATCCCCGACTGGCTGGTCTCGTCCCAGAAATCGCCCTGATTGCATGGTCAAATACATTCGCTTCATGTATTCCCGGGTGTAATATCCACTGGATGTGTGGGGCGCACGAATAAATCTCACCTTTAGAAATACGGGTTGATTGCTGAGACTCGAACCATAGTTTAAAGGTGTTCCGTCTCGCGATTCCAAGTTGACATCGAAGGTAACAGTTCGGTATTGGCCACCATTGAACATTTGTGGATTGCGTTCGTCATTACCCCGAAAGTAAGTTCGTGTAAGGGAGAGGTCTTTCTCTCGTTTTTTCGGCCTTGGCGGATATCCGTAATCAGCGAAGGTCGAATAGTGAACTTCCTGAATCAACTCAAGCGTTTCCTCATCGAGCGCTGCTGAGGTATGATTGCGATCATCGAGTGACTTGTCTCCGGCCAGGATCTCGAGTAGCTGTCGCTCGCTCCTCGAGCTTCTGCTCGCCATTGAGATTGAGTCGAATGACACTGCGGCAAGGACAATCCAGGCAAGCCATCGAAGTTCGAGTTTCGATGCACAGTAGGTAATGAGCTTTCCTGCCGTGCCAGACATCTGATTGATTCGATCGGAAGCGGAAAATGGTTTTGATTCTTGTCTTTTGCGAAAAAACGGTATGAATGGTACAAACATAATTCCACAAAAAGCGGCAACCCGAATTTGCACTAGAGGTGTGTCCAAGCAGTACTTATCGATTCGTTTCTGCATAGTCGCTTTGAGATACGTCATCGTTCCTTCGAGCATCGTTTCCTTATCGTTAGCATTTTTCGCCTTCGCGTGCTTTGATTGATCGCCTGCATCGTTCACAACGGGCATTTCGGAAACATTCGTTGCTGATTCGATCGGAAAGCCCTGTACTGTACTCACGTTTACGAAGCGGGAGGGATCTGACTGAAAGTCGCTAACGCATCCTTCACAACAAAAATAGTATCGAAGGCCCTTGTGGTCGGCGAAGTATTTTTCGGACGCTGGGCTGTCTGGCATGATGGGGCACTTTGGCATCGGTTTCGATTGAGCATGAGTGACCGAGCTTTCGAGGGTAAAGCAAGCGATCCACAACCACATCACCGGTACGATGCTTGTCTTTACCAGGCCGAGGATCGTTGCCTCGCAAAATCGTTTTGAAATCACTTCTTTCTCATTGCGTTTGAGTTTGTTGCTTTGTTGCTTTTTCAACTTCACTTCTACCTAAGCGGTTACGAAAACGGTCGAGCTTGCGGAAATCCAAAATCGAAAAGAACTAGGTCAAGAGGGAAATCTGGGTCATTCACTTCGTTGGCAAACTGACAGTGAGAACGAAGTTCTTGACACTGTGCTGAAACAATCAGGCAATATTGAAAACTACTTTTTTTGCCTGTTCCATCAATCGACGCCGCATCCGTGCGGCCATTTGGGTCGAAACAATGGTTGTACGAAAATTCGTAGTCATGAAATCCATTGGAAGATGCATTGAGCTTTTGATCTGTTCGGTTATAAATTAAGTTGTAGTATTTTTCGCCAGGATGAATCGTTGGTAAAACGTCTTTTGAGAATTCTCTGTAGCCGTTTTGGACATGAATTCGTTGAGGTCCGATAGCTGACAGTAGCCCTCATGTGGTTCAAGGTCGGCAGTTTCGGTTGTGCTGAATTCGAAGTTGGCCAGCAGTGGCTCGGTTCCCTCCGGCATATCCAGTTCCGAACCCTGAGTATCCATTCCAAAGGCTTGGTATTTTGACGAGTTGATGTTCTCTTTTTTGAGAAGCGTCGGCCAAGTGGTCGTTCTCATCGTGATGGATTGGGTGTAGACGACTTCAGGCCAAAGGTCACGATGGTCTTTCAAGGGTAGGATTGAGGAAGACTCGCGGTTGTTGGAGAAGTGGAACTTGCAGGTTTCTTCGTCGCGATCGGTCACCAATGCCTGGATCGGGTGATGATCATTACACAACAAAATATCGGTTTTCAGTAGTCGAAACACTTCCGTAACGGGGGCGATCCAAGCCACATCGAGGCCTTTACGATGATAGCATTGGCCTTCTTGGTCCGAATCGGGGCCGACGTGATTAACACCGGACGCCCAGCGAAGAAATCGATCGGTCCTAATCAATATCCGGCGGATTTGCCGTGCATACTGGGATTCGAAGGGCAAGCTCATGATCTCTCTTAGTAAATTGAGTCGGGTGGGATACAGCCCGTAACTCAGCGAGAGCGGGAGACGCATTCTCGTCAACTGAAACGCTATACGGTTATTCTTTCGTCCAGAACAATCCCAGATGGGGCATCCGCGACCGATACAGTGGCGAACTGAAGCGATTGAACCATTGCAATCACGATCGAGAATCACGAAACTTGCGGCGATTTTGATTTCAAGAGGCTAACGGACACCATATTGGAGCGTGGGTGTTCGGCCGCAACCGCCCCGCTGGGCGTCCAAGGACTCTGAGTGAGTGAATTAGCCACTCCACCTAGTGAAATCCGAGAGAATCTGGTCGTCGCTTACGCGGTTGGAGACGGTATTTCTGTTCAGTTGAATTTCGTCGTCGGAACCCACTCCGAATCCTTGGTTTATTCGAAAGAGGTCATCGGCGCGGTGCCTAGCAAAGGTTGCCGCGGGCAGGCTTTCTACTATGGGAAGACGGGTTGACGTCTCCGTGGCGAGCTGAAGCGGTGTTCTATCCGGGGGGGGGCGGAAGGTTGCTGTCATAGGCTCGGTCAAGCCGATCTACGAGAGGACCGTTATCCATCACGGCGGGCGGCCGATTACAACTGAATGTAAAAAAAATCCGTCCGAAGACGCTTGTTTGACAACGGTAACTGTTCAAGAATTCGAGCGGAACTCAAGGCAGTTCGACGCCGCGTTTTCCAATTCGGTGTTCGAGCACGACCGCCTACTCCGATACGGCGACCCGCTCAGTCCCAACTGTGACCTGGTCGCAACCTATATGTTCAAACTCGGGTTTGGCAGCACTGAGATTCAAGGCGCGATAGGAACCACGAGACCTGGAGCACTTTCAAATTACCCGTCGCTACGGCGATACGGATTTTGTCACGGCACTTGGTGTCGACAATGGTTGTTATCTTCTATGCCGGCGCGTTCTCGCTCTAGTGGGTTCGGTTGTGGTCATGGGCTTGGCTGAACTCCTTGCGCCTATGTTTGTGTCGGACGACCCGGGCTTTTTGCGAAATGGTTTCCGACCAGTCATGGCCCCTTCTTAATGCTAGGCGTGCTGGCATTTCAACTGCGCCGAAACGGAGACCACTGGCTTCATTAAAGATCAGCCGTTGTCCTTGGGGGCGTCTTTCCCACCATGGGCTATAGTCGTACCTGGTTTCGGGGGGCTCGGCAGTCCATTGCCTTCTGTCGACGGTTCTGTGTCTCAGTGTCGAACTCGCCATGAACGATCTTGGAAAGCACTTTTGACGGCCTCTGTGTCAATGGTCGATCAAGAAGAGCACGGCGGAGAACCGACTGGGAATGGGCGAGCGTTAGTCATCGACGTCGATGCCAATTCGTCTTGCACGGATTCCCGTCCCGAACCATGCAGTTCGCATTTTTAAATGGCTTTGCTGATCTCTGTTGTTTTGATGTCGAAGGATCGAATAGTGCGTCTGTTGGACTGGCGCTAGGACCGGTCGTATGTCATCCACGCGCAAAAAGAATCGGTAAAACGATTCCGGCTCATCATTTGTGGGGCGGTAGGTCACTCGACTGAAAGCAAAATGCTTCCCCTTGAAATTGATGGTTTGAGCTACCATGTCGAAAATTGCATTTTTTTCACCAGGCATCTAGCCAAGTCGCTTCGGAAAGGCGTTGCGGCCTTTGGGCTGGTGTCCTTTCAAGGTTTCTTGGAAAGGTTCGCTTAGGCGTGGATCGGTGTGATGCACCAGCGATGGCCTTCCAAGGCGATGAAGTCGCCCGGCATGGAATCCGCAGTTGCGATCGCTTTCGAAACCGGTGGGCTGATCATTTGGTCCAACTGGCCTGTGGAAGTCAGTACCGATTCGTCAGCGAACCGATTGCTGGCCGCTGCGCTTTGAACTGTCATTAAGTGGCCCGCGACACGGCCAGTTGAGCGTCTTTGCTAGCACTCTAACGCGGAAAATCGCGATTTACCCGCAGCCGAAATTTTTGGTAAACCAATCACACAAAAGGTGGGTAGTGGTAAACATGAGTAATTCGACAATTCAAACGCCTGAGTTGGTAGTCACCAATTTTCATCGCCGATTCACGGGCGTTTCTGCGACGGCTGACGCGGTTGTTTCCGAGCAATTGAATCAATTTCGTCTTTGTTTGGTAGGCGACAAACTTCCCAGCGGACCAGCGCCGATCAGTTACCGGCAAGCGATTTCGCTCTGTCGCAAGCCGCCGGAAAACCGTCCGTTCGCAATTTGGCACGTGCGACGAAACTTGGAGATGGCTGCTGCGATTTTTGCGCGTGACGTCTTGCGATTACCCATACGCATCGTATTCACGTCTGCAGCCCAGCGACTTCACTCCGTCGTCCCGCGTCATCTAATCGCCAAGATGGACGCCGTCGTTGCCACCACCGCCAAAGCAGCGACATTTGTTCCCAATCTGGCCGCCGTTGTCCCGCATGGCGTCGACACAACGCGATTCACGCCCGCCGAGAATCGCGCGGCGTCGTGGGCCAGCCTCGGCTATGGTGGTCAGTACGGGATCGGCATCGTCGGCCGCGTCCGCCCCGAAAAGGGGACCGACTTGTTCGTTGACGCGATGATTCAAGTCTTGCCGGAGCGTCCGGAATTCACCGCGATCATCATCGGCCGCACGATGCCCAGTGACGCGGCATTCGAAGCCGCCTTGCGCAGTCGGATTCAAGCAGCTGGTTTGAGTGATCGGATTCTATTTGTTGGTGAGCACCCACCGCACGAAATGCCTAAGATTATCCGATCGTTATCGTTACTGGTCGCCCCAGCCCGTTATGAAGGCTACGGCATGACTCCGCTAGAAGCCATGGCAAGCGGCGTACCAGTAGTGGCATCCAAGACTGGCGCTTATGAAGAGATGATTGGCGGGGGAGTCGCCGGCCGAATCGTCGAGGTTGATGATCTAAGCGGTCTAGCCCGTGCAATCGCAGAGACTAGCGGAAACCCTGAGGATTTAAGAGACTTGGGAGAATCGGCGGTCGATCGCGCGAACCAACATTTTTCACTCTCTTGCGAAGTAGCCAACATCGGGATTGTCTACGAAAGCCTTTGGGGACAAAAACAAGCTCGAACCTCGAAAGCGGTTGCTATCACGGCAAGATGATCGATTGGTAACACCCAATCGGTAATCTACTGTAAAACAGCCACGTAAGTCTATGCGATTCGCTTATAAACCGAATTCATATGGTGACGTCGAACGATCGTTTTTCGCCGGAATCCACGGGAACTTAACCAAGTATCCAATTCCGTAAGCAGGACACCGCCTTGATAAACGGGTCTAGTCGAGACTTCCGCCTCAACGTAACGAGCATTCGCAAGAAGTTTTGATGCCCCTTTAAGGCACAAAAGCTCGGCACCCTGTGTATCCACGACCAAAACATCAACTTCCTCAGGGCGGATACCAACTTCAGACAAGGCGCTGTCAAGCTCTTTCACGGGCATTTTCAAAACCTCGCCAGTCTCATTTAAAAAGTCGTAATCACTCGTTGAGCGATCGATCTGAAAAACCGAATTCGATTTACCATCATTGTCGTAGATGTGAAAGTCGACTTCATTGGCGTCTTCATCGCCAATCAATGCATTCACGCAGAGATGTTCCGTTTGAACATTGCCGTGAAGCCTCTGGAAAAAACTTCGCTTGTTAGACTCAGGACGCAGTCCTTGAATGTTCTTCGACAGCGACGCAAACAAAACTGGAGACGCCTCAACCCAAACGACCTTTTTGGCCAACATGTGGTTTTAGCGAATTGCTTCTGAACCAACATGTGCCCCGACATGGACGACTGTCATCCCGCGCAAAGTCCTGAAACGCATCATCATGAATCTAGCAATATTCATGCAAATAGCCCCATTCGGAAAAAAAACAAAAATGCTTATGTTGCTGGAGGCTACAGAAAAATTGATGAAAAATCAACAGCGAACCATTCTGCGAGAAAAATGGTAAAGACTTGAAATAACGACCGTCGTGCCATCAAAATGGTCTTGACAAACAAGGTTGGAAAAAGATATCTCCGAAAGCAATTAACCGCACCGATGACGCGCCGAGCGCATCGGATTGCCCAACCCAAGCGGATGTAAGAATGTTCAAGAAAATCATGGCGGAGGTAAACTACCGCAATGGCCGAAAATGCAGAGACGTTGCTAGGTTGACGCTCGCCGCCAAGCAAGACAGGTACGATATACGTGCTGCAATCGAACTCAGTCGCATGGGCGCACCGTGGGCGTTAGGTCAATCTTTGATGCTAGTTCTAGCAGGGCTTCGAGACTCTGTGCCTCATAATGCGATGGATAATCACTCTGCTGAGTTTATGGAGATGGTGATTGGTGAGCTTGAGCAAAGTCGAGGGCAATGTTTCCAAGATGTAGCAGCTCTTTATTTCTCAAACAAAAAACGAGATGGATTCTTCGTTGAGGTCGGCACCGGCAACGGAGAGCAATTATCCAACACGTTCCTGCTGGAGAAGGTGTATGGGTGGAGAGGGGTGCTCTTTGAGCCAGACCGCCGCTTCCACGAGTCGATTCGCAAGTCCCGAACCGCAAGTCTTGATATTCGCCCAGTCTATTCGGACGATGGAAAAGTGATGGATTTCCTTGAGGTCTCTGGCGCCGGAGAGTTGTCGACACTCGATGCATATCGCAAATCAGACGGGAGAAATCGAAAAGGAACAAGTTATAGGGTGGAGACCACAACTCTAAACACTGCGTTAGCGTTTTATGACGCGCCGAAAGACATTGATTTTATATCGATAGACACAGAAGGCAGTGAATTAGAGGTGCTGCGGGGAATTGATCTCGAAAACTTCAACGTGCGATTTCTCACAATTGAACACAACTACGAAGAGGAGAAAAAGCAAGCAATTTGCGATTATCTGCAGCCATTGGGGTACAAGCCGGTTCTCGAATCGTTTTCACAGATGGACATTTGGTTTGTCAAGTAGCGGCGAGAGGAAAGCCGAAAACGGCTAGGGCAAGACAAAAGACTGTTAGGAAGTGCTAAAAACTTTTGGTGCTTCGCGAAATACGGCCGGTCGAAAAAATCTGCAATCGCACCATCGACTAGCCAGTTTCAAGTCAAAGCCTTCTTGCAGCATAGATACATTGCCTTGTATTGCGTGAAGTGGGTGCGCACGATGAAAAAGTCAGGTAGTTGAAAACTGATAGCTTTAGTTTTGGAGCTTCCCGCTGTCGCTTGGTGCAGTTTATCACGGACGCAAGAAAATTTAGCTGTACACATGCGATATAAAACTGAAGCAAGCAATAAATTCCTGGAGTGCTGAGTGTTCTTTATTTTTTCTAGAAAACATCGGCGTGCAAGGCGAGAGCGGGCTTACCAGGCAAACATTGCTCGCCTGTGCGATATTGTATCTGTGCCTGCTGACAAGCAGAGTGGGACCGTCGTTGCGGTAATGATGGCTAAGAAGCCCGATTGTCAGAGAGGGGGGCATGTCGAGGACACTTTAAATTATATGAAGCCATGGCTGAGATCAATTAATGCCACTCGCCTTCGAGGCGTGGTCGTGCACGATGGCCTCCCAGATTCGGTAATAAAATCCGCGACATCGGAGTACGTTCGGTTTGAGAAATGTTCGCAAAGTCCTTTGCCAATACTTTATCACCGCCATTACGCGGCAATCGAACTTGTTTCAAAGTTGGAAGATGATTATGTTGTAATCACCGACATTTCGGACGTCGCATTTCGCAGAGATCCTTTCGAGATCATTCGATCGCAAGCGAGCGGTAAGCGTCTTTTTATCGGCTCCGAGCTTAAAACGCTTGGTAGGACGAGGTGCCTAGTAAATGATATGGTGGAACAGTATGGAGTTCTAGAATTCGGGGATCGGCTTGTGGTAAACCCAGGTGTCGTTGGTGGTACCATTTCCCAAGTTTCTGTATTCCTTGAGTTGATCGTGAAAGAGATTGAGAAGCTAAGAAATTCGTTGATTACTTCCGACATGGCGATGATCAATCGTGTTTTCCATCGTAACTATTGCCTAAATGACGTTGTTACCGGGATGCCCCTTCACTCGCGTTTTCGCAAGTGGGAGTTCTCGACAGAAGCGGCGATTATTCACAAATAAATGCAAGGATGCAAGAAATGCTAAAGTGGATTTCATATCAGTTTAGAAAAGCGTTACGACCGACAGAGGTTCAGTGTGGATCTGTGCGATTGTATATTGGGCGGTTGGCAAGGACCAAATACGCAAAGGCTTTCTATAAAAATTCGCACGAACAGTTTGAGCGGAAGGTGATCCAGCAGCATCTCGACCCGTCTGATCGGGTTCTGGAGGCAGGTAGCGGAATCGGTCTGATTGCAACCGTGTGTTGCCAGATAGTTGGTTCCGAGAATGTCGTAACTTATGAAGCCAATCCTGACATGGAGGACTTGCTTCGCAAGACATTTGCTTTAAACGGTGTCAGGCCGAATCTGCAGATGAAGATGATATCCGAGGCGGCCGGCGATGGCGTTTTTTACCAGTCTGATCGCTTTATTGTTAGCAGTCACATTAAGCCATCTGAGTCCGCAAAGTCATTAAGTATCCCGTCTGTGACCTTTAACGAGGCCATCAAGATACACAGGCCAACCTTCGTCATATGCGACATCGAAGGCGGAGAAGTTTATTTGTCTGACGAAGCAATTGACCTTTCGGGCGTTAATAAGCTGTGTATTGAAGTTCATCCCAAGATTGCTGGCAATTGTGCAACGTCCAACCTGATTCGTTCTCTTTTGAATAAAGGCTTTACCTTAAGTCTAACAGAGTCTGAAAGTGATGTTTTGTTTTTCCAGCGAGCAGCATGATTAACGGCAGTTCTTTGATGCAAATCAATCGAATGCTTTATGTTAGGGGCTTCCAGAATGCCATTTCTAAACCAATGCTCGAACTCGCTCAAGCAAAAGCGTGTTTCGACGTTGTTTTGCAAGCGGGGTGGCAGTGGCGTCTTCTTGGGAGGCCGCGTCATCTGCGGAGTTGCAAGATGCCCCTAAGTCGGCAGATGGAAGTTCATGGTGGAATTACTCACTGGAACGTCACGTTGTGCCTAGCATTTGGAAATGGATGCACTGTTTTGACGCGTATTATTTTCCCCGTCTACGTTTTGTCAGCGGGCCGCTTCCGATGTTTGAGGTGGGGGGGTTACAGCGGGGAAACCTCGGGATGGTGAAGTCGTGCTTAGGTAATCATGCCGGGATGTCAGTTGTTGATATCGAACCGGCTTGTCGGTGCTATAGTGAACAGCAGGTTACTTTTTATATTGGCGGCCGTGAGAATAGGTTTCTGGGTTGGTCTTTGTCGATTCGTTACAGGGGTGCAGTTGTTTTTTTGTGATGGTTGTCATTCGCCCCGTCAGCAGATGTTGACACTTTAGGAAATGCTTCCTGCGATGGCGTTAGGTACCGTTTTTATTTGCGTTGACATTTATCGAATACGAATCAACTCCCCCCCCCCTNNGCCCCATTTGTAATTGTTCTCGTTGGGGCATTTAGCCTTCAAGTTGCGATATTATTGAGAGTTCTTGTGGCGGTTGTATGGCGTTTTCAGCATTCGATATGCTCCATTTTTTTCTCGGACCATGCTTATCATTGATGGGGATAATGAGCGGCCTAGCCGGGTTGAGGCACCAAGAATGGGTACCGGGTGGCGGTCGTTTTTAGGCTTATAGACTGCCGGTGGGTTAGCCCCCTTTTCAAAAAGAGCCTAGTGATAACTACAGATTACATTGTCGCATAAACGAGAAGGTTGAAACAGGGTCTAATGGGAATAGACAGAGACGTCGCGGGTTTTTTGCTTCACGCTCATTCAATGAACGTTTCGTTTGATTCGACTCTTATGATCGGTCGACAGAGCCTTTACGAGTCGAGATCGCAATTGGATAGAATGCTGCAGGCGCACAGTCGGCCGGTATCTAAAGCTGCTAGGGATAAATTTGTCGAATCTCGCTCGGGTTTCTGCGAAGAAATTTTCGCATGCCTTGGTGCCAGTAAGGTTGATTCGATGGATGCGTCAGGCTTTGAGGGTGCAACGGTAATCCAGGATCTTAATAAAGCAATTCCCGAAAGTTATGACCAGAAGTATGATGTTGTCTTTGATGGTGGAAGCCTCGAGCACGTTTTCGACGTTTGTATGAGTTTTAAAAACTGTATGCGAATGGTAAAGGTTGGAGGGCATTTTTTGGGTGTAAGTCCGGCAAATAGTTTTGTAGGGCATGGTTTTTACCAATTCTCTCCAGAGTTGTTTTTTGAAGTTTTCTGCGAGCAAAATGGTTTCCGGGTTAAACAGCTAATTCTTGTTGAGTATGGAAAAGGTAGGTGGTACCAAGTGTCTGCTCCACGTGACGTTCGGTCACGCGTGTTGCTTGGGAGGTCTGGGAAAATTTATGCGATGGTTGTTGCTGAACGTATTAACGCCAGCGAGATTTTTGCAACATCACCCCAGCAAAGTGATTACTCAGCTGCCTGGGAAGGCGAGGGTGTTCCAGCTCCGTCGAAAATTGCAAGAAAGACGCTGGATTCGGGGGTTTATGCAATGGCAAGGCATTTGCTCTACTACTCGTTTTGCAAAGTTTCGGGTAGGCCACATTTCGAGCCCTCCTATTTCAAACGACTGAAGTAGCGGGCTTTTGCCTTGCGAAGCAAATGAGGACTCAAAGTGGTAATTGCATTACTTCCCTACGGGAGCCCGGATCGTTATCGCACAGTTCTTTCGGGCGTCCCAATCGAAACAGCTATTCTTTTCTCCGGTGAAGGGTTACGGCTGAAGACACTCGCGGACCTTGAAAGTACTGATGATCTAATCCTCGTAGCCAGCAGCAAAGCTGTCAGCGCGTCGTTTCGGAACCTGCGTTGTCGTGTTAGCCTGCTTTTGCAGGAGCCTTATGCGATTAAACCGAGGTTTCACAGATATTGTCATCTGTACGCATGGAGGTACCACAGGGTTTTGACCCACAGTACGTCAATCCTCTGCAGGCTGAAGAACTCCCGTTTTGCTGCGCATGGTGGGGCATTTATTGATTTAGATGCCGATTCTGTTTGTGAGAAGAGCGGGCGGGTGTCTATGATTGCATCCGCTAAGAAAACGACAGTTGGCCACAGGTTGCGACATCAAGTTGCGAAATGGTCGATCACGCATTCGCCTGATTTGGCTCTTTTCGGCAGCGGGTACAGGCCATTAAGCAATAAGATCGATGGTCATGCTCCGTTCTCATTCTCTGTCGTGATTGAGAATTCCAGAGCAGCCGGGTACTTTACGGAAAAGTTGGTTGATAGTTTCCTTACGCTCAGCTTGCCAATTTACTGGGGGGCGCCGGATATTTCGCATTTTTTCGATACGCGTGGAATGATTTGCTGCAATTCCGAGAAAGATCTGCAATTAGCGGTTAAGCGAGTTTCGACTGATGACTATCAGAAGTGTCTTCCGTATCTACTAGAGAACCGGCAGCGTGCAAGAGGCTACGCGGGGCTCTATTTAAATGCAGCAAAAGTTCTGCAGTTTGAGAATGAAGCAGCGATTCGCTTGTAGGATTTGTCAGTTCAGGGCGCTGCTAGATGGTGGGCTGGTTACCCGCTAGTGTTTTGTTTTGATCCCGAGATCGCATGCCAATAAGCATTTACACAAACTTTTAGCCGGTAAGTCGGTCGTTTTACGTTTCGGTAAATCGACTCTCTTAATGGGCGATCTTTTTTCTGAATCGTGCTTCCCCCTAACAGGTGCGACACCTCCGTGATTCCAGACGGTGATACAATTCGCGGTGTGATTCCTGTTACCCAATTCATTTGAATAAATGTATCAACGGGGCGATCGAATTTTTCCGTTAACGCGAGCAATTGCTTTGCTGCGCCTCTGGTAACTAACTGTGAAGTTGCTCCTAGTGGTATTACGGTCGGAGTCTGAATTTGAGCCGGTTTACCTGCCGATTCAAATCCTCGGTTGCGTTTCGGCACGGGGAACTTAATGTAGTCGTTAACCTGAACATGCTTTAAGGCTAGATCCCATGCGTTGCCAAAAGCAGTAACGTCGATTTCGAGGTCATCTTCGAGGATAAGACCGGCGTCAAGATCACGGGAGATAATCTCCTGCCAGGCTTTTCGATGGCTCATGAATACACCAACTTCACCATCACGCATCGTAAATGGGTAGCGAGGCCGGTGTTGGCCCTGCGATACAAGTAGAGACCGTTGTTCATCCGTTAAACCCCTCCCATCAACGGCCTCAAGGGTCTCGCATCGTATCGGGCAAGCAGTTCGAATTCGCTCCACCTGCGGGAGTCGCTCCACTGCTCGCTTTAATGTGATTATAAATGCGGTTGTCTTCAAGCTATTTCCTGTTTAGCATTTAATAGTTCGTTTCATCCGTTGCGTTCAAAGTGGTAGTTTTGAAGCTATCCTCTCTCATAGAGAGTGAGTAATGTCAATGTCTATCTTTTTTCGACCTGTGGAGCAAGTTTCGGTAACGCTGCTGTTTCTTGTTCGTTACGGATGTTTTCAATAACGCTTGGTGTCGGCGTCCTGTGTGGATGACAGGTGGTAGCCCAAGCCGTGTACAATTGGTGTAGTTGCTTTGCCTTTTCAATCATTTCTGGCGCAATTCCCTGCGATGGATTTACCTACGGGAGCTTCTCTGCCGTTGCTGGTTCAGCTACTGAAACGATGCAATTGCATGTGAGCGTCAAGCCAGCAATTTCTTCCGTGTTTAAGCGACTTTGGTTTGCTAGCACATCGCGACGGTGCTGATTGATTTTTTGTGGATATGCATCGACCAGGCTTGGCGGATAAGACTACTTCAACCGAGGGGGGCAAGGATGAAGACTGGGTCTGATTTACCAAAGCCACGACGTGGTCTTTCTGCCGATACATCAGTCGAAACCTTACGGCGAAGGCTCCGAGACGTACCTGGTCACCCAAGGCGAGCGTCGTGCTGGTACTCGATGAGCGATTCGTGCATGAGTTCCTTCGTTATGTTTTCCACCAAAGAGTCGTCGATGATCTCTTTTGATGATCACCACTGATAAATGCCCATGCCCGAAACGAGCCAACAGAAAAGTGCCCACCTGACGTTTCGTTGCAATTTGGTTACGGATTGGGTGCTGGTAGACCACTCGTTGAGCGTGAGGCAATAGGAATTGTGCTATTTTGCGGCCGTTGGCTGGCGGCGGCTTGCCGTTGCAGCCCTTTCAGCGGGCCAATTGTTGGAGAGCGATGAAAATCGCCATGCATAGCAGTGGCCAAACGCTCTGTGGATTGTCTCGCACTCCTTAATCGTTGCTGGCTAACGACTTCCGCACGTTTGTCGCCAATGAAGCGGTTGTTGCGGTGAGGGTTACGTAAATAAATGGTGTTCGTTGATTTCCTGACTCCTTTTTCAGTTTAAACTGTGCGGCAAGAAGGTCGCCAGAGATGTATACAACCGCCACCCAATCGAAAATGTCTGGTACTGCAAACACTCCATTCGAACCCGGCATGCCAGTGAGGTCGATTTTTATCAGCGACCTGCACTTGGGTAGCCATTTTTGTCGGTGCGAGCAGTTGACGGCATTTTTGTCAAATCATCAACCGGAAAACCTGTTTCTGGTCGGCGACTTTATCGATGGCTGGGCACTACAGCGGCAATGGCATTGGCCAGAGATCTATCGGCCGCTGCTGCAACGGATCGCCCAACTGGCCGATCGGGGCACTCGGGTGCATTACACGCCGGGTAATCACGACGATTATTTGCGACAGAATATGGGACGCCGACAATCGGTCGTGATCCGTGACGAGTTTGTGCATACCTGTGCCGATGGCCGGCGTTTGCTGGTGATTCACGGCGACCAATTCGATGACGTCGAATCGCGGGCTCAGTGGTTGTCGCGTGTCGGAGCGAAAATCTACGAAGCGATGCTGTTTGGCGATCGAGTCGTCGGCCGCGTCTGTCGAACCGTCGGTTATGTCCCCCAACCGCTCAGCCATCGGATTAAACGCGGCGTCAAGAACGTGGTCCAGCGGGTCAGCGGGTTTGAACGCCGATTGGTCGAACATGCCAAAGCGAGCGATTGCCGCGGCGTGGTGTGTGGCCACTTGCATCGCCCCCAAGATCGCATGATTCACGCGACGCGTTACATCAACTTGGGCGACTGGATCGAGAACGCTTCGGCGCTGGTTGAACATGTCGATGGACGATTGGAATTGTTGCACTGGGCGGCGCCGCAGCAGCCGGTCGATCCGATCCCGGTCAGCCCGCGAATCGTTGCGATGGCGGATCAATTGACGGCTGGACTGTTAGACGATTTGCCGGTCACACAAGTCCCCGAAGTGCTCGATCGTTACTCGCAATTGGTTCATCCGGTTGCCAATACGTCAGCGATCGCGACGAATCAGATTCCTGGTTGAGAACGTCCGCCGATTGCATGATTGGCGATTGTCGATTCTGATGTTATCCCATTATTTTCGACACTTGCTTTGGAGGTTCACCGATCATGTCATCCGCACCCACGACAACTTGCCAGCCCGTTTTGATCGCCGGACGTTGGCGCGACGCGGCAATGGTCGATTCGTTCAAGGCGACTGACCCGAGCCAGAACAGTGCGATCGATCGCGAGTTTCCCGTCAGTTCGTGGGCCGATGTCGACGAAGCTCTCGATGCAGCGGCTGCTGCGGCGACCGAGCTGCGAAAAACGTCGCCTGAAAAGATCGCGGCGTTCCTGGAAGCTTACGCCGATTTGATCCAAGCAAACGCAGCCGACCTGGTCGAGTCGGCTCACCAGGAAACCGGGCTGCCCAAGAGCCCGCGGTTGGCCGACGTCGAATTGCCACGCACGATCAACCAATTGCGATTGGCCGCTGCGGCTGCGCGGACCGGCAGTTGGGCGATGCCGGTGATCGATTCCAAAGCGTCGATCCGATCGTGTTACGAGTCGCTGGGGCCGGTTTGCGTGTTCGGCCCGAACAACTTTCCGTTCGCGTTCAACAGCGCCAGCGGCGGCGATTTCGCGGCGGCGATCGCGGCAGGAAATCCGGTCATCGCCAAAGCCAACAG
>DNWZ01000343.1 GCA_003506095.1 Planctomycetaceae bacterium
CCCACGTTTACTGTCCCCACGTTTAGTCCCCACGTTTATGGGAAATTGCTCTGTCCCCACGTTTATGGGAAATTGCTCTGTCCCCACGTTTACTCTGTCCCTGTCCCCCTGGAAAATTGCTCTGTCCCCACGTTTACCCTGTCCCCACGTTTACCAATGGATAACTGGCCGGAAACAAGCGAAAGTCTGATTCTGCGGTTGAACAACCAGCAGGATGTGGCTGCATGGAATGAATTTCTAGCGATCTATCGTCCCGTGGTTCTACGCATGGCTCTTCGACGTGGGTTGCAACATGCCGATGCGGACGACCTGACTCAGCGAGTCTTCCTGTCAGTGGCTCGCAAGGTCAGCGACTGGGAATCGCACAACGCCGAGACTCGGTTTCGCAATTGGCTGGGCCGGATCGCTCGCAACGCGATCCTGAATGAGCTGACGCGGGCCAAACCGGATCGAGCAACCGGAGCGGGAGCTGACGATGACTTGTTGGCCCAGCATCCAGATCAAGTCGACCTGTCTTCGAACCTAACCATTGAGGCTCGACGACAGGCTCTTCTTTGGGCGGTGAGTGCGATTGAAGATGAATTCTCGCCATCGACCTGGGAGATGTTTCGGCAAACGGCAATCGATGGCAAGCCGGTTAAAGCGGTGGCTGAAGCGTCGGGGCGATCAGTTGGCAGCCACGCCGTGGCCCGATGGGTCGCTGATTTGAAAGCGACTGGCACACCTTCAAGAGGAGTGTTTGGCGATTGCGTCAGATTGATGTAAACAGCTCGCGAGCCCGGCGGCGAAGATGGTAACGCCGATGCGTCCGATGGCTGCGCAACGTATCGACTTGCTCGGGTCGCCCCGCCACCGTGCAGAACAACTTGCCAAAGTCGCTGACCAGTTCACACCACGTTGTGCTGTCGAGGCCCAATCGTTTAAGCACCGGCGGAACATTCGCATGCGTGCTGCCTCGCTTGCCCGGTGCCACTTGACGCGCCGACCAATCCAACAATTCCAAATATTCCTCAATCGACATCGCAAGAAATCCTTTGTCGCTACAACGCTTGCGACTTTGGCTTGGGCAGGGTCCAATCGGACCGGCTTGCTCGTCGATCGATAGTGGCGATAGGAATGCATCGCTTGATGGAAGGCACTCTTCCGCTTCGGGCTGACTGTGCCGCGTTCCAGACCCGGAACATCAACGCACCTTTGAGCACGAACCTGCTGCCGTACTCGGATTTCGATAGCCGGTACAAGAAACGCTCCATGGCAAAGTACTGCAACAGTTCTTGGAGCGGCCGGCCGGATTGCTTGGCTCGGTTCTGCAACCGGCCACGAACCGAGGCCGCGATATCGCGTGTCACGCCAACGCCTCCAGATAGGGACGCATGGCTTTCTCGGCACGCAGTTGCTTGGCGTAACGCAGGACTAGGTCGAAGTTTGTCCGTCCTTGCGACTTGTAAAACTTGAGTGCTTCGAGCACGACATCGATACCCACGTCATTACGTTTGCGGAAGCAATCAACCAGAGTCTTTTCGCGTGAGTAAACCTTCACCGCGAATCCGTCGAACTGATGAGTCTCAATCCCGATCCCATACGCGAGCTCACTGAGTCGAGCCGTACGAGTCGGCGGATGATCAAACCGTGGCGGTTCGTTGTTACGCGGAATCGCGATCCAGACTTCATGGGGAATCTGGGTTGTCATCTCATGTACGGCAAGGGCAGAGATCAGGTAGATCACTCCCCGCGGTACTTTCTTGGCGACAGTGACGAGGTCGGGTTCGCTGAGCGGTGACATATCGGCGAGACGGTAAAGCCCACGGGCCAGTTGCTCGAGTTGCCCCGAGTCGCGCATCGAGTAAAGCGTTCGCCGGCTTACCCCGGCACGCGATGCATCAGCCATGCGCATGACACCACCATGGTTGCGAAAAACCTCGATGGCCCGCGCGATGGGGCTGCGATACGAATCATGCTCCCCTGACACAAAAGACCTCCGGGAAGCGGCTTGCGGAGGTGATTTGTACCACACGAAATGCGTCCTGTCGAATCCAATCGATGTCAACTAACCGTTTTTAACTCCCGATGAATCACGCATTCCGAGCGTTTCTCGCGATTTGGGAAGCCAGGAGATTCCAACTTGATCGTCCAGAACAGCTTGCGCACGCGGTCAAGCAGGTTCATTTAGTCAAGCAAGTCGGTGGTACATTACCAGCGGATCTAGCGAAGAAGTTGCCTCGCCGGCAATTGCAACTCAGCGTGCTGGCTTGGCTGGGCGTCGATCGAGCTTTCCAGGGACGTGGTATCGGCCGACGTGTGCTGGCCACTTCAGTGGTCGACTGCTACGACGCGAGCCAAACTTTTGCATTCATAGCCGTCATTCTTGATTGCGTGGACGAACAAGCCAGGCGATTTTATCGGCGATTCGATTTTGCAGAACTGGCTGGCCATCCGATGCGTCTGTATCTGCCATTCAAGTCGCTCGAATCGCTCGCTAAAGGTGGCTAAATCGCGACTGTCCTAGCCGTTTTCGTATCGGTCCCGTCGGTCCAGCTCTTCTTCGTACGCAAGGTCGATCATGTTGAGGACTGAATCAACGTCGGCTGCCTTCGTTGAAAATTTGTATTTGCCAGTCAGTTTCAGATCGGTGGACAGTTCACTCTTTTCGTGCAGTTCCCACATTTCTTCGGCGTAGTAAGTTTCCGCGAGCTCCGGAGCGTATTGTGCATAGTATTGAGTGATATTGCGAACGTCACGTTGCAACATAAATTTCGCATTGTTGTTCCCTGCTGCATTGACGACTTGTGGAAAGTCGATAATCACAGGTCCGATCTGATCTTGTAGGACATTGAATTCCGAAAGATCGCCGTGAATCAATCCGGCACATAACATTCGTAACACATAAGTCATGACGGTGGCATGATCTTTCATTGCTTGTCCGGCCGACATATGGATGTCGTTCAACCGCGGTGCCACACCGCCGCTGCCATCGGTGATCAGCTCCATCAACAGCACGCCATCGAACAAACCGTATGCTTTGGGGACTCGGACACCGGCATCGGCAAGTTTGTACATCGCGTCGACTTCGGCCCTTTGCCAAACGACTTCCTGTTGGTCCCTGCCAAACTTGGAACGATTGTCGATCGCCCGTTGTCGGCGGCTGTTGCGAATACTGCGGCCCTCTTGGTACTGCACCGCGTTCTTGAAACTGCGATTGGCCACGTCCTTGTACACCTTGGCGCAGCGAGTCTCGTCGCCACAGCGAACAAGGAATACCTGGGCCTCCTTGCCGCTCATCAAGGTGCTCAAGACTTCGTCGACCAGGCCGTCTTCGATCAGGGGTTTAATACGCTCAGGGACTTTCAAGATGCTGCCCAATCGGAAGCAAGGCAGCTTCCGCAAGAAATGGCGGGTAACCGGTCGACAGCGTCCCTGACGCAAGCCAATATCGCTGAAGCAACACGGTGTGACCGCAGTAAAGTACCATCATGTCGCAATTGTCGCAAAGAGGCATTGATGGGCCAGGCGATTCACGCATCCTTCAACGAATTCAGGAACGAAAACGAATGGGACAACTTCACGACGTGGGCGAGGCTGATGGTTGGCGGTGCTGGTTGTGCGACGAACCGGTCGATCCTCAGATGTCGCCTAACGATCCTCGTGGAGCCAGTTTAGACACTCGCATCACCAGGGCCCGCGCCAAGAAACGAAAGCAAGACAAGGAAAGCTTGCCGAAAGGCCGTCTGGCGCACAAAAGTTGCAATACGGGCAAGGGCGCGAACGACCCCGTGGTACCTTGGCCGGATCAGCTGATTGTGGTTGATCCGGCACCGATCATCGCCGCCGCAGAGCGACTTGAGCGAAAAGGGGGCCGCGAAGCGATGGCTCGTTGCCCCACGCGTGAAGACGCTGACGCAGCTTCAGCTTGGCTAATCGATCGATTCTCGCGTCTCTGCCCCGACCTAAAGCTGCACACGGAAATTGCATCCACGGGAGGTCAATACCTGGTCAGCTTGCACGCACAGTAGAGCGGTTCGGGCCGTCGGAGCTGGCACTCGCAGGGAAAATTGAAGCACCGTGGCTGGCACCAATTGGCCGTGGTACCCATTGGTAAATTCTTTCGCACGCTGTGCGCCGTCGCCCGAAAACTTTTGTGTCAGAATAGAGGGCAGGCCGTGTTTAGACGGATAGACGCGAACTTTTCTGACACTCGAGACCCCTGTGACACAATTTCCCGAAACACGTGAAAGCCTGATTGTTTAGGTCAAATATCCTAGCAATCGGGGTGCGCGGGGAAGGCAAGTCACTTGACCGAACACATCGCTAAACCCGCGATAGAAGATCTTCTCTATGCGATCAATTCAAAGTCCGCTGCGAAACTGGATTGGGAACGAGTCAAAAGCAAGTCGCTGGCCATTTCCGAAGTTGGCAACCTGCAGATGCTGCGAGGCACACGCGGCCAGCCAGAACGGGTGGCCGTCAGCGAATCATTGCGCGATCATGGTAAGTCGTTATTCGAGGTTGCTGAATCGCGAGACGTTGCAGTCGCAAAATCACGTCTCGAGGCAATCAGCGAAAACTGCACCAACTGTCACCGAGCCTATCGGTAACCCAACCGTGCGTCCCAACGCTTGACCCGGGAATCACGGGGTTTGAAACAGTTGTTTCGCCGCCTTGGGGGGACTGGAAGGAGTGAAGTTATCGGTAGAGCTGCATACATCGCCTGGTGATCAGACGGTATCGCCCCAGTTCGCCCCGCATGGCCCCTTTCCATCACAGAAAACCTATTTCGAACGATCGCCAGTCGTGTTGGTTGAGCGAATGCAGAGAATCTGCAAGCTGGCTATTTTATTTCGATAACGGCCAATTTCGGGCTCCGGTTGTTACATTTGAATATTCGAATACAGTTTTAGGTCAATTGTGCCACCGCGCAAGTCAACCACCGACAAGAGGATCACTGTGGATGAAAACTATGGATAAGGTGCAGCATTGGGAGGAAGTGTATCAAACGAAGTCTCCGCTGGAGGTAAGTTGGTACGAGCCTGACCCGCAACAATCCGTCGACTTGATTCTCACAGCGGCCGGTTCGTCACGCGGCCGTATCATTGACGTTGGTGGTGGGCAATCCTTCTTGGTTGATCGGTTGATTGACGCTGGTTTCGCGCATGTGGCTGTCCTGGACATTTCCAACGCAGCGATCGAGGCAACGAAGGCTCGGCTGGGCGAACGAGCGTCGAATGTCCGGTGGATTGTCGCCGACATTACCCAAGCGGATTCGCTCGGTGCGTTTGACATCTGGCACGATCGAGCCGTCTTTCACTTCATTACCGACGCCGAAGATCGTCAGAGATATCTCGATCTGCTCAAGCGAACTTTGCCGATTGGCGGCCACTTTGTCGTGGGAACGTTTGCGGTTGGCGGCCCGGAGAAGTGCAGCGGACTTCAGATCCAGCAATACGATGCCGCTGCGATGCAAGAGACGCTGGGGCCTTCGTTTGAGCCCGTGAAATGTTGCCAGTATGAGCACATGACACCTTCTGGTAAGTCACAACTCTTCTTTTTTGGTATCTATCAGCGCGTGATGTAAACGAGTAACGGCGTCGAAATTAATTCCGGACTAAAAGTTCTTATAATCGCAATGTCATTTTGAATCAGTTCGACGTCTGCAAACATCAATCGGTTTTCGGATAAGCTTTTGAGCTTATGCACCATCGCAACATTCAATCAACATCATGACCCGAAATTATTCGCTCATACTTTTCAGTATCCTCCTAACATTAGCCTTCCACTGCCACTCATCGGCTGTTGAAGTCGCCAGCCCGCGACGCCTGTACCTGCCCAGCGAGCCTTATCGTTACAGCGAAATCAGCGTTCCCGCCTACGCCGCCCAAACCGCTGTCCAGTTCGACAATACGCCCGATGATAACCCCATCACCGACCACGGCGCGACACTCGGTCGCGTGCTCTTTTATGACAAAACGTTGTCGAAAAACGGAGCCGTTTCATGTGCATCCTGTCACAAGCAAGAATTGGCGTTTACGGATGATGCGGCGTTGAGCGTCGGATTCGACGGTCGAAAGGTCGATCGCAATTCGATGAGCCTGGTGAACTCGCGTTTCTATCGTCGCGGTAAATTCTTCTGGGATGAACGTGCCGAAACACTCGAACAACAAGTTCTCATGCCGATCGAAAATCCGATCGAGATGGGACACTCGCTCGACATCTTAGTCGACCAACTTTCTAACGATCCGATCTATCAACCGCTCTTCACATCCGCTTTCGGCGATTCGACAGTAACCGCCGATCGAATCGCCAAGGCGCTAGCTCAATTCGTCCGTTCGATCGTCTCCTTCAGTTCGCGATACGACGAAGGACGCGACCAGGTAAAGTCAGTCGATGAACCGTTCGCCAACTTCACCGAACAAGAGAACGAAGGGAAACGATTGTTTTTTGGCGAGGCACGTTGTGCGACCTGTCACGTCGATGGAGGCCAACCGGATAATGAATCCGACTTATTCGATTTAGAGTTCTCGCCTGAACGACAATCGGCGTTTTTTTATATGAATCGTCCGGTCGTGAACGGCATCGATACGGAACCTTATGAAGCCATCGGGACAACGGTTCAGATTGGTATCGGACAAGCGGTTTCTACGCCAGGTATTAAATTTGATGCAGATCTTGGTGCTGGATTGGTGACTGGCAAACGAGAGGATGTTGGGCGTTTCAAGTCGCCGTCGCTTCGTTGTGTCGATGTTACCGGTCCCTACATGCACGATGGTCGGTTTCGCACGATCGAAGCGGTTGTTGAACATTACAACTGGAGCATTCGACCGCACATGAATCTCGACCCACGGCTACAGAAACTCGACAATTCTGGTATCGCGCTCCCGCAGGCCGAAGTCGACGCCTTGGTCGCTTTCTTAAAGACGCTTACTGATCCAACGTTGTTGATCGATCCAAAGTATTCCGATCCCTTCAAAATGTAGTGGGATTCGCCAGTAATCCTCTCGCTCAGGAAACTCTGGCCAGTCCCACCACGTGACCGTTCGACACCGACGATCGGAATAAGGAAAAAATCTGGCAGGACTGTCGCCTCCCTCACTAGCGAAACCGTTACAATTCGAAAATCCAAGTGGACCGCAAGCTATCCGCTTGGCGTCGCTTTTCGAACTTTTCAACCGATCAAAACCTAGGTTTCCACGATGAACCGGTTTTTTGCGCTGAGATTTTTTGGTCTCACTTTGTTGCTGGCCACAATGGCATACTCCGGGCATCGAGCGATCGCTCAAGAGGCTGGAGACATCGAACGGGAACGGTTGACGGCCCAGCGATTCTTAGACGTATTGCTAAAGCGACCGCGTCCTGGCACGGCGCTCGACCGCGTTTACGGCTATCACGTCCAAGCCGGAACGCTCGATGAATTGTTGGCTAGCCTCGCCGCCGACAAAATTGCCGCCGATAAAGCGAACGATGAATTGATGGGTGCCGCTGCGATGCTGCGCGGTTTGATTCTGTCGCGTCGTGGTGACGAGGCCCAAGCCGCGACGGCATTGACCGAAGCCGAAAGACTGCTGGTTAATGATGCGATGGCCAGCTATTACCTCGGCAAATCGCTGCTTCAAATCGGCCAATCCGACGCGGCAGCATCGGCGCTGCAGCGGTCGATCGATCGCAAGCCGACCAAGGCCGAAGCGTTGCCGGTGTTCACAGAACTGGGCCGGCTTTACCAACGGGCCAAGCAGACCGAAAAGGCACGCCAAGTTTGGCAGCAGTTGGAGGCGACGTTTCCCGGCGATTCGCGCGTTGGCCAACAAATCGCCAGCACGTTGGCCGAAGAAGGACAATTCGATGCGGCGCTGGAGCGGTACGAACGGCTGGCAAAAGATTCCGGCCCAGCGGACGATCCGCGCGTGATCGAGTTTCGGGTTCTGGCGGCGGAGATGAAACAGCGGCTCGGACGCACCGACGACGCTCTGGCCGATTTCGAAGCGATTGCCGGGCGACTGCGTCCGGCCAGTTGGTTGTACTCGGACGTTCGCCGCCGCATCGAATCGGTTTTCCTCCGGTCCGGCGACTACTCCGCGCTGGCCGATTACTACGCCACGCTGGTCGAAAAACGGCCCGACGAAATCGCGTTGCGGTTGCGACTGGGGCAATCGCTGGCCAAAGCGGGACGAATCAACGATGCCGAAACCGCGCTGCGCGAAACCGTTGCCAAGGCTCCCGAGGATGCACAAAGTCGCCTCGCACTGATCGACATTTTCAAAGCCGCGGGCAAACACGACCAGGCGGCCGAGCAGTTCGAGCAACTGGTGAAGCTCGATTCGGCGAATCCCGATTACTTGATCCAGTTGGGCAACACTTGGCTGGAGGCAACGTCAATCGACAGAGACACGCGGCGCGAAAAAGCGGCCGCAGCTTGGCAGCAATTGGCGGCCGTACGGCAAAGCGATCCCGTCGTGATCGCTCAAGTCGCTGACCTGATGCGGCGGATCGAACGCGACGACGACGCGATGCGGTTGTATCGCCAAGCGATCGATCTGGCGCCCGACCAACCGCAGTATCGCGAGTATCTGGGCGAGTACCTGCACCGGCTGAAACGGACCGACGAAGCGATGGAGGTNNTGGCCGAAGTGCTCAATACGTTTGAACAGCCCGAACGCGCGTTGGAAACATTCTTAAAGGCTGCGCAGTCGGACTTGACGTTTGCCCAGCGGTTGCGGCTGGCCGAATTGTTGTCGCGAGCAGAACGTTATGATGAAAGCTTGGCGCTGTTGGATACCGCCGATGCGGTCGCGGAAACACCTGAGGAACGCAACCAAATTTTTCAAGCGCGGATCAGTGTTTATGCGACCAGCAACACATTGAACGACCGCATCGCCGAAGTCCAGACAGCGGCACAGACCAGCAAAAACGCTGAAGATTATCGGAAATTGTCGATGATGCTTGATGCGGCCGCGCGGTTGACCGAAGCGACCGCAGCGATCGAATCGGCTTTACAATCCGCACCCGACGATACGACATCGCTTGCGATCGCCGCGGAACTTTATCGCAAGGCGTCGCGATTGGGCGATGCGATCGAGGCGTTCCGAAAATTGGCCCAGCGTGATCAGCGATTCTTGCCGAATTATCTGAAACGGATCTCCGGTCTACAGTTGCAATTGGGGCAAACCACCGAAGCGCTCGCGACGGCCCAGTCGCTGATCGAAGCCCAGCCTGGCAATCCAGAATCTTATCGTTTCTATGCCGATC
>DNWZ01000175.1 GCA_003506095.1 Planctomycetaceae bacterium
CACCGATCTGGCTAAACCCCATGACACGCTTGTACAAGCGAGCATGTCGAGGGTGCACCGCAGCGACAATTGCATCGATGCCACGCGCGCTCGCAACCTGCGCTAGTAGACGGCCCATCTGGACGAACGTGTGGATGAAACGTTCTTGAGATTCGCGGCGATCGGCTAAACTGCCAATTTCCGCTAGCCTAAGCCCCTGATCTCTCAACTGTTTGACCTGTTCGCAATACATCGATTCCATCGGCAACCCGAGGTAGCCGTCGCCAAACATCGATAGGGTTGATGTGACCACCGAGTCGCGACTGGCCAACAGTACTTCCGAGGTGGGCAGCAGGTGATGGGGGGTCAAACGCAACCTGCTTGCTTTGGGTCTTTCCAAACCGGCGTTGTAATAGGATTCAAAGACGAGGCGAAACGCGTCACAAAGATCCGCGCGAGAACGTGCTAAACGCACCGACAGCGCAGCTGCGGTTTGCGTTGACATAGCAGCACCGCGCAGGGTTGAGCTCGACATTCTTGACCAGCCTCGAAGATAAGATGAGATAAGATAAGGCGAGCAGTTACCTATGTGGCGGATACGTACCAGTCGTCAAGTGCGACCTGACCCGTCAGTGGATTGCCTGCTGAAGAAAGCTAGATCATTCCACAACGCCGTTAGACCCGTGAGCGGCTGAAAATTGGGCGAACTTGAAAAAATTGAACGGCGGAAGTGATTAAGCCGACTGACGCGGTAGTAAGCCAAGCCGAACCACGGCTCCAGTCCGACAATGACGCCCTGTCTTAGGCATACAGCCGGCCCCACAACAGGCTTAAACCGGCAACCCAACACCACATTTATGAAGTCTGCTGAGCGGCCTTTATAATACTAAATGCGTATGCAGCCCATCGCCTTTGAACTGCTTCGCGATCGACAAGTGGGAGTATGGCGCATCGGTTTTCTTATAACGCCGGGTCTTTAGGTGAAGCTTGATAAACAACGCGGTCGATTCTTTTCGTACCAGCCCGCTGGGCTGCGAACTTCACAAACAGACGATCCCATTCACGCTCAGCAGCAGTCATGCTTTGGAACATCGCGTTACGAACGCTGGCGTTTGATCGAGGAAAACTTCTGGCGGGGCTGGTCGGCGTCACCTTTTCGGTGGTACTGGTCAACATTCAAGGCGGGCTGTTTATCGGCTTGATCCAAAAAGCCAGCCTATTGGTCGACCACAGTAATGCTGACATTTGGGTGGGGCACCGCGGCATGCATAATGTTGATTTCCCCCACAGCATTC
Source organism: Planctomycetaceae bacterium (assembly GCA_003506095.1). GTDB lineage: Bacteria > Planctomycetota > Planctomycetia > Pirellulales > Pirellulaceae > UBA6163. Next base: position 1,275 of record DNWZ01000175.1, read on the forward strand.
CCGAACGCTGGATTCAGCGTATTCGCGGCATTCCAGGGATCGAGGAGGCCCAACCGTTACGGATCGGCTTTTCGGAAATCAGCCTGCCAGATGGCAACTTCGAAGGCGTGACAGTCGTTGGCATTCGCGACGGAACCGATCTGGGGCGCGCCTATCGAGTCGTTGACGGTGCGGTCGACGGCCTGTCGCAGGTCGATGGGGTAATCGTCGACCAATGTGACGACGAGAGACTATTTGCACCGGCGATTGGCGAAACCCGCGAAGTGGGTGGTAAACGCGTACGCATAGCCGCAAAGAGTCACGGCATCCTTAGCTTCACAGTAACGCCCTACCTATTTACGACGTACGACCGGGCCGCCAGTTTTATGAACAGCGACCCAATGATGGCATCCTATTTCCTGGTCCGTGTCCGACCTGGGGTGGATCGCGAGTCGGTTTGCCAGGAGATCCATCGCCGTCTATCGGGTGTATCGGCGATGCCAGCGGAAGACTATGCCTCGACCAGCGTTCAATTCTGGATGACGCGCACTGGCATCGGTCTATCCTTCGGCGCCGCAACCTCGCTTGGTCTGTTGGTTGGCCTGGTGATGGTGGCTCAGACGCTTTACGCGATGGTCCTGGATCGCATCAGTGAGTTCGCGACCCTCAAAGCCATCGGCATGACCGAACGCGAAATCATTTTATTGCTCGGGGCCCAGTCAAGCTTGGTGGCGGCGGCCGGAATCAGCATCGGACTGTTCTTGGCTTGGGGAATTCGCGGAGTTTTCAGTACCCCACGTGCAACGATCGATATTCCGCTTGGTCTCTATCTGGCCAGTGCGGCCCTAGTATTTGGAATTTGTCTGGCTGCATCGGCACTTCCCTACCTGCGGGTCCGCTGTGTCGATCCTCATACGGTTCTGCAGGGGTAAAACGGCGATGTTAAATGAAGTCAGCATGAGTGTGAGCGAGTTGCGCGGTTCGCAAACGGTACCTTTTGTGCCAGGTGCTGACGCGTCCGAAGTCGCCAAGCCGCTCGATTGTCCGGTTCGGACAAGCAACAGCGTTGGCTCACAAGCTGTTTTGGTGGCCCGTGAGATATGCAAGTCTTATAAGATCGGCGGAGAACAACGTTGGGTTTTGCGGAGTGTCGATTTTCATGCCAACGCGGGTGAGTGCGTGTTCTTGTCGGGGCCTTCGGGCAGCGGCAAGAGTACCTTACTGTCGATCATTGGGTGTTTGCTTGAGGCCGAATCGGGCCAAGTCACGATCATGGATCGCCGAGTCGACAACCTTAGCGTTTCCCAGCGGACCTTGGTGCGTCGACAGATGATCGGTTTTGTGTTTCAACGCTTCCAATTGATTCGCGGTTTGTCGGCTCAGGACAACGTAGCGGTACCCTTAACCTTACAAGGGATTTCTTTACAGGAAGCACGCTTGCGTGCGGGCGACCTCCTGCGACGCGTCGGCTTGGAAATGCATCGCAAGCAGTTACCCACAGCCATGAGTCCGGGACAATGCCAACGCGTGGCGCTGGCGCGAGCCGTGATTGGATCGCCAAAATTGGTGCTCGCCGATGAACCGACCGCAGCCTTAGATGGCAAGTCGGGAACGGAAGTCATGGAACTGCTCAAAGAGCTTGTCACGGCAACTAACTCGGCGACCGTCGTGGTGACTCACGATCCACGTATTATCCGATACGCCGACCGAGTGTGTGAGATCGAAAACGGGCGATTCAAGTGAAGAATAGTATTGTCGCGATCGCTACGGTCGCAATCTATGGTTCGGCGTTGTTCATTTTCGACCAGGGGCGCCAGCGTCCAATGGGCGACGGTGCAACAATCGTTCAAGGTGACGTTGATAGTGAAGTGGTCGGCAGAGCCGTGCATGCCAACGGTTGGATCGAGGGGCGTTTCGAAGCGG
>DNWZ01000222.1 GCA_003506095.1 Planctomycetaceae bacterium
GTTCTGGGCAACGGCAACGTCAATGTGCCGCTGAGTACCGCCGGGCTCAACGGCGGTTTCCGCACTCAAGAGATCATGCGGGCAATTGCCGCATCGATCAGCGCCACCGGAACGCTGTTGAATCACCAGAGCGGAAATGGCCCGGATGGCCGCAGCGGTCCTGTGCCTCGAGTGTCAGCCGTCGCACTCGGTGGCCAAAGTGGTGATAACACCGGAATCAATAAAACCTTCTTGACCGATTACGGCACCGGGTTTGGGCACAATCGTTTAGAAACAGGTGACGGTTCTACGGGTGTGGGAACTAGTGAACTGTACGTCCTGGTTGAACGAGCGGCCCGGATCGAGTTAAGCACTGCGGCACGCAATGGCGGACTGCGTTTAACGCCTGACCAAGTCGTCACTGGGTTCGCGACCGAAGCGGACCAATTGTTGGCCGAAAATGGTGTCTTGATCACTCAAGGGGCCAGCCCAACGTTGTTGAACAATGTCTTTGTGAACCTGCATCAAAGCGTCGTTGGCGAAGAAACGGCAACTTTTGGTTTCGGAGCCCTTGCACCGGTCAACGCGTTTTATAAACAACAAGCGATCGTCGTAACAGGAAATGTTTTCCAATACGATGAGTTTAGAAACTCACAAATCCGTGCCGATGTCAATTCACCCTTTATTGCCAACCCTGGGCTCAGCACCGATTTGTTGACCGGCCCCAGCAACATCAATGGCGGTACGTCTGACTTCAACGTGATCATTGGCAACACCGAGCGTTTGATGGTCAACGCCGCTGGCGATCGCATGGCGCCTTCGTCGAACTCGCCTTTGATCGACAGTGCGATCAATTCACTGGCCGAGCGTGATACGTTTGCAGCACTCAAGTTGTCAGTCGGAATTCCGGTCAGCAACATTCTGGCGCCTGATCGTGACAACAGCGGACAATTGCGCGCTGACAATCCGAACGTGGCCTCGTCCGGCGGTTTGGGTGCTAACGTGTTTAAAGATCGTGGGGCGCTCGACCTAGCTGATTTTGTCGGCCCCACGGCGACTCTCGAGTTTCCACGCGATAACGATGCGGCGGGGATCGACACCGATCCGTCCGAAACATTCTTGCAACTCAATTCGGGCATCTATGACGAGTTCCGGATTCTCTTGCGTGACGTCGGTGATTCTTCCGATCCGTTCGTCGGCAGTGGTATGGATGATGCGACCGTGGTCGTGCCGGTCATGCCAGGACTGCGTGAAGCGGGCGCGAATATTACGCTCTTCGAAGGCGATCGTTTGCTAGCCGAAGGGATCGATTACACGTTCAGCTACGACGCCACTCGCGGGCTGATTACGCTGCGTCCCCTAGCAGGCATCTGGCGTGATGACCGCGCGTACCGAATCTCGGTGAATAACCGCGATCGCTTGGTGGGTCTCGCACCGAGTGCAGGCGCAGTCAGCGATGGGGATTCGTTCCTTGTGGTCGATAACAATGGCGGCCGGATGACGTTTGAGTTCGAGTCGGGTTACGAACTGAGAGTGCCAGAGACTTTGCAGTTCACCGTGCCACAGGCGGGAACCGGTACTGGCGGTATCGCCGATGGATCGCGTTTCAGCATCTCGGGTATCACCGGCAATCCGATTTTCTTTGAGTTTGATCGCGACAACGTGACACTGCCTGGTAGTCGCGTGATTCGTTACCAGACCGGCGATTCGCCCGCAGTGATCGCTGCGGCGGCACGTGCTGAAATTGCCGCTGCGGTAACCGCTGGGTTGGTCAATGTGACGGCAGTGCAAAGCGGTGCCACCGTCGTCATCGGCAGCGAACCGGGAACGATTCTCGACGCGAGTCGTACGGCGCTTTCGACGTCACCGCGAACCCTTGCCTTGGCCGTTCCGGCCATCGTCAACGGCCCTGGTGGAATCGTCGACGGCGATATCTTGACAATCAATGACGGCAATCGGACCGTGCGGTTCGAGTTTGACAACAACGGAGTCACCAACGCTGTCAATCAAGTGATCGACATTAGCGGTTTGACGCAAGCGGAATCGATTCGCGATGCGATCTTTAACGCGATTATCAATTCCGAACTGGCCCTCCGACCGTTCGTCGTTAACAACCTGATCTACTTGAATCTACCCAACAACGGATCAGCGGAAGTTCCGACCGGGCAACTCGGCGTTGTGGGCATCAGCCGGACACCGGCCGATGGCAGCACAATCACATTCACTCAACCCAATGGCCAAACGGTAACGTTCGTATTGGATCGTACCGACCTGGACACCGAGTTACCTGTGGGGGCTGTCGTCATTCCTTTCACACGTGATTTGACCGGCGATCAGTTGGCCAATCTGATCGCGTCGGCCATTCGTGGTCAGACGATCCAGGGCTTGAACACCAGTGCCGTATTCGCCAATCCCGGTGGCCAAGTTGCAATCGGTGGTGAAGCACCGGTTTTGGACGCTCCTGGCCTAGGACTATCGCTTGACCTCGGATCATCGTTAGAAGTGGTTGGTGCCCCTGGTGTCAGCGGTTCAAGCCTGTTGACCATTTCCGGTCCGCTGCTGTTGCAATTACCGATCGTGGGCGGCAACAACATCCCCGACGACAGCCAGTTCTTCCTAACCGATGGCGATACGACGGTTACGTTCCAGTACAATCTGGCATTGACCGGTGCATCCAATCCGCTGGCGACCGAAATCCTCTATCGCACCTTTGACGATGTGGAGGCCGTGACACAGGCAACCGTCAATGCGATCAATGCTTCGGGGCTGAACATTGTCGCCGTGAACCTCGGCGGCGGTCGCATCTCGCTGGGGAACATTGACGAAAATCAATTCGGGTTCCCTGTCGCCCAGCCTCCCGTGGATCCGACGGCACCACCGGTCGTTGTGATTCCGGCCCCTTTGGTGCCCCGTCGTGGGATCGTTGCTGATGGCGAGCAGATCATCATCACGCAGGGGAATCAGGTGTTGCGATTGGAATTCGACGCAGCCACTGGCGGAGGCGGAGTGGCCGCTGGCTTTATTCCTGTCGTCTTCCAACCGGGCAGTACGATCGACAATGTTGCCACAGTATTGGCCGCAGCCATCAACAACAACCGCGGCAGCATGACCCTCGAAGCGGTGGCATTGTCTGGTGGACGAGTTTCATTAGGTGATTCGTCTCAAACCGTTGTCGATATTTCTGGCGCGCCAACCCTTTTGTTAAGCGGAACGCCGGGCGGCGCGAACCTTGTTCGGTTCAACGGCTCGTTCGGCCCCGAAGAAATGAAGCTGGCGTTGATTGCTGCGATCAATCGTGCCAATGCCGATGGAATCACAACGCTGACTGCGGTTAATCGCGGTGGCGGTACGTTCTTTATTGAAAACGGATTGTTGATCGACGGACCGCTGGATCATTATTTCTTGCAAGCGGTCAAAGATTTAGCGGGCAATCCGCTCAAGCCTAACCGTGAGGACAACACCACACAGTTCACCCTGTTGTTGCCAACGGTCGGACTCGATTACGGCGATGCTCCCGATCCCCGCGGTGGTGTCGCAGGCCGGTATCCAACGCTACTGGTCCATGATGGGGCTCGTCACATTGTCGATTCCAACGGAGTCCGGTTGGGCACTTTGATCGATATCGATGCCAACGGAATGCCAAGCCCTGGTGCTAATGGTGACGACACGACCATTTTCATCGTCGGCTCCACCGGATCGCTGTTCGATGCCGTTGTACAGAATGGCTATGTCGAAGTTTCGTTCGACATGAGCGGAGCGATTCCAGGGTTTGACGGCGATACCTTGACGATCTCCACCGGTGTTGAAACCGTTACGTTTGAGTTTGATACCAATGGGTTGTTCAATGAAAACAACTTCGCGGTGCGAGTGAACGCCTTACAACCGGTCACCGCTGCGATCATTGCCAACGCTTTGAAGCAAGCTGTTGATGAAAGCCCGCTGCGACCGGCCGCGGTAACTGTTATCGGTGATACGGTTCGCATCATTACCAATGATGAAGACGGCGTTGATCTGACTAGTGAAATCAACCCGAGTGGGGTGATTAATCCGGGAATGCCACTGGAAATCAGTGTTACCGTCACCGGGTCAGGTGTGCTTGAAGCGTGGATCGATTTCAATTTTGATGGCGACTGGGATGATCCCAACGAGCAAATCATCAGTGTTTCCACTCCGGGCGCAATTTTCAGTTCGGAGCCTGGTGTGTCGGTGACTCGCACGTTTACGATCAACGTGCCGTCGACCGCGCCGCAGCCGAGTTCTCCAACGCTGACTTATGCACGCTTCCGGGTCAGTACCGATGGCGGATTGTCACCGACGGGGCTCGCGCTCAGCGGCGAAGTCGAAGATTATGCGTTGACGATCCTGCCGGGCTTGCCGCCAACCGTGAACGCTCAAAACAACCAGCGTCAGTATCGCGTGGCCGAAGACGGCATTCTGCAAGCTCGCGACTTCGACGGAACGCTGACTCCCAATATCGCCAACGACAATTCGGTTTTGGTCGGATTGGTCGATCCCGATGGCGACGACATCGGCGTGTACTCTGCAGATGTGGGCACGCGGACGTTAATCGATGCAGCGGGCCAGACCGCTGGTGAACTGAACTTGTTTGGCGACGGCACGTTCACGTTTGTACCGGCACAAGATTACTTCGGCTCGGCGACCTTCACCGCTCGGGTAACCGATCTCCAGCCAGGCGACGCGTCGACTCAGTTGCTCAGCCCAGTGGCGCTGACGATCACAATCACGGTCGACCCGGTGAACGATCGGCCGGTTGTCAGCAATCCTCCGCCAACGATTGTAAGGGCTACCGATGAAGATGTTTCGATAACCTTTACCGCAGCCGAATTGACGGCATTCTTCTCGCCTGGACCAGCCAACGAAGCGGGCCAACCGCTATCGATCCAGTCTGCTGGTGTTGGCGGAGTCGGGTTCCAAACCGAACTAGGCGGTGTGGTTCAAATTGTCGGCGGAAATATTCGCTACACGCCACCAACCAACTTCCCCGGTCCCGGTCCAGATCGGTTCAATTACGTCGTTGCGGATGATCCACAAGATCCCAATCAATTGGTGGAAACCTCTGCCACGCTTGGCACGGTGATCATCTCGATCAATTCGGTAAACGATGCTCCGATTGTCACGAACAACACGTTCAACTTCAGCGGGGCCGGACCGTTCTCGATTTTGATCGGGGCACCGGGCGTAGCCGACAGCTTGCTGGGAAATGACCTGCCGGGGCCGCCTGACGAAGTGGTCGCAGGCCAAACGCTGACCTTCGTTGCGAGTGACTTTGCCACCGCGTTACCTACCTTACGGGGCGGTTTGGTGAGGTTGAGCAGCGATGGATTGAGTCTGCTGTACACACCTCGTGCAAACTTCAGCGGACCCGATCAATTCAATTATCGCGTTCGCGACAACGGCGTTCCAGCAGCGACGTCGACGGGGACGGTGTTCATCAATGTTGACGGCGACAATTCGCCGCCAATTTTTATCGGTATCAATGGCGACCCAGCTCGCACCTCGTTGCAGTTCAACGAGAGCAAGCAGACCCCACAGGTCATCAACTTCAATCTCAACTCGTGGTTCACCGACCCGGAAGGAGATTCGTCGACCTTCTCGGTTATCAGCGGTAACTCCGGACTTGTCGCTGCGTCGATTGTTCAAGATCCGGCGACCGGAAACAGCACGTTGCGTTTGGAATTGCCGCCTTTCCAGTTCGGCAATACCAACTTGACGATCGTTGCGACCAATGTCGGTGGCGGGCCATCATCGCCGCCGCTTATCGTTCCGGTCACGGTGATCAACACACCGGATCCCCCAACGCTGATCGGCACGCTCAATCCGCTCAACGCTTTTGAGGATCAGACGATTGTCCGCAATCTAACCACGGTGTTCTCTGATCCAGATGGTGGCCAGCTCACGTATTCGGTGACTCGGATCGGTAATATCATCAATCCGACTGCGGCACAGATCTCTGCATCGGGGTTGATCCAGTCGATTACGTTTGTCTCCAACCAGATGACCATCAATCTGGTTCCAAACGCATTTGGCACGGCAGCATTAGAAGTGACGGCCAGCGATGGTGCGTTCTCGGTTACCGATTCGTTCACTTTGAATGTGGCCGCCGTTGCAGACAATCCAGTCGGCAATCCGAACTCTTATAACGTTCCGATTGGCGGAAGGCTGCAAGTGCTCAACCCGAGCCAAGGTGTGTTGTCCAACGACACGGATGCCGATAGCGATCTGTTCCCTGGAACGAGCCAAAAACTGCGAGTGCATTTGCCGAGCGTCTCGGGTACCAATCCGACTTCGATTTCAAATGGCACGGGCGTCCGAGTTACAACCGCTCGCGGTCAACTCGACATGTTCCGCGATGGCACGTTTATCTACAACAACACCAGTGGCGCCGCCGGTGGTACCGATTCGTTTACGTATCGCCCGATCGATCCGACCAACTTGCTCGGTCAACCAACCACGGTGACGATTAACCTAGGTCAATCGCAATACCAGAACCCGATCCCAGGATTCAACTTTGACGTGACCGCTGATGGAGCTATCACGCCGCTGGATGCGCTGCGAGTGTTGAATCTGCTGTCGTTACAGCAGACTTCCGCAGTCGCAGTTTCATCGCTGACCACCGCCCCACCTGACTTTTACGATGTCAACGGCGACGGTTCAATCGAGCCAGTGGATGCGTTGTTGGTGATGATGGAGATCGCTCGTCTGAATCGATTGCAACTTGGCGAAGGCGAAGCAGCGGTAATTCCGCCCGCGGCATCGACCAGCCAGATCTTTGCAGCCTCGTCGATTTCCTTGCCTGAAATGGAGCTGCATAACGAGGATTCGCAGTCTGCGGTCTATACCGTGATTGCCGATCCGATGAATGATTGGTTTAACAACGACGATGACGATCAAACCGACCTTTTGGCCGACGACGTTACAACCCGAAGAATCGAGTCCTCGGGCGAGAATAACACCAGTGAAGCGATTGACGAAGCGTTGTTGTCTTGGATGGACGCAACTAACCTCTGATATTCGGTTGATTTTTTGACTCTGGGGTCTCCTGACCGCTTAGTCATCCCACGGATCGAAACACCTCCTTCTCAGTTCAATTTTTTCATAAAGTTACCGGACCATGTCGAGTCGATCAGCCCTGCGAAACCGTCGCAAGCGAAGCCCGAAGACAGTTCATGCGACGGAGCGACGACTGACCCATCAGACGCTTGAGCGTCGGGAGTTGCTCGCCGGCGAACTCGGGCCTCAACTGATCAGTGTCTCTGCCAACAGTGGCGAGAACTTTCGTTTGGCACAGCAAAACATTTTGCGCCAGTCGCCCACGCAATTGACCTTCCGTTTCGACGGTAGCCAGCAAATTGATGCTGCGACATTGTCCGCGATTTCGATCGAGCGCGCCGGTGGTGACGGATCGTTTGCCGAAGGGAACGAGATCCGCATCGACCCTGGTTTCTTAGGGTTTGGCGACAGTTCGAGGATCGTGATTGCCCGGTTCGCAGAAACACTGCCCGACGATACCTACCGAATCCACATCGCTGGCTACGACGATACCAATCAAGGTATCGTTGGGTTACGAAACTCCAATGGCGAACTGCTGAGAGTTTCTGGCGCCACCGATCCGTTGCGACCTTCGCAACAGATTCAGTTCCGGCTTGAACTCGGCCCGCAAGTCGTTGCAATCGTTCCGCAACCGATCACGGGAATTGGGGCATCGCGCGAGCAGCATCGCAGACAAATTTACGTGTATTTTAACGAAGACCCGCTGTCCAACCCCGCGGCCGGTGAAATCACGACAGGCACTTCAACGGCATCCGTCGTTCGGCCCGAGTTTTATAATCTGTTTTTGACCGGCAACACGGTCGAAAACACCGATGATGGTCCAGCGATCAGACCAACAAGTGTCTCCTATAATCCGGCGCTCAATCGTGCTGTGCTGACATTCGCTAGCGATATCTCGGACTTGGTTCCCGGCGGCGCAGGAACGTTTCGATTGCGAGTCGGTTCATCGCAGGCATTGCCTAGTGCGCCGTCGGCCGAGATCTCCGATACCACCAGCGACGTCAGCGGCGTGTTTACAGCAGCTCGCGATTTGTCAACGACGTTCAATGCGACCCCTCAAAGCATTCTTATCAGCGGACAAATTGAACCAACGGTTAACTATCCCGTGCTGTGGCCTGGGGCGGAGACCGCTGCGTTGGGCAGTCGGCAACGCGAGCAGCAGTTGATCGGTCAACCTGATGCAACCGCCGGGATCAATACCTTCTTTTACAATTTTGCCGACATCTATGGCCGCGACCCAGCCGGTAATTTGCTCGAAAATGCGATCACGGACATTCAAAGGGAGCGTGTTCGTGAGGCGTTAGCCCTCTACTCACAGCACCTCGGTGTTCAGTTCATTGAAACCCAGGACCGCGGCTTGCAGTTTGTCACCGGCGACTTGCGACCGTTAGTTGTATCGGCCATTACGGGTACCGGGCAGGCGTTGCATGAGTACCGCGTCGACGATACCAATCCAGGGCGG
>DNWZ01000552.1:0-951 GCA_003506095.1 Planctomycetaceae bacterium
CGCGCGCCTATTCAATCTCGTCGAGCCGCCTCGCGACCCCGGACGAACTGCACGTCACGGTTGCCGTCGTCAACGGCAGCCGTGACGGACAGGCACGTCCGGGCTGCGCCTCGAAATGGCTGGCGAGCCGCGAGCCGGGCGCGACGCTGCCGCTGCGACTCGAACGCAACCAGGCGTTCCGCCTGCCGCACGACGACGACGCGCCGATCATCATGATCGGTCCAGGCACCGGCGTCGCGCCGTTCCGCGGCTTCGTCGAGGAACGCGCGGCGCGCGGCGCACGCGGCCGCAACTGGCTGTTCTTCGGCGAGCGCACGCAGCGCGAGGACTTCCTGTATCAGGTCGAATGGCAGCGGCATCTGCGCGCAGGCACGCTCGACAGGCTGGAGGTCGCGTTCTCGCGCGACGGCGCGCAGAAGCACTACGTGCAGGACCGGCTGCGCGCCTGCGCGCAGGACGTCCATGCGTGGCTCCGCGACGGCGCCCACGTGTATGTCTGCGGCGATGCGCAGCGCATGGCGAAGGACGTGCACCGTGCGCTGATCGACGTGCTGGTCGGTGCCGGCGGCATGACGGCGGACTTGGCCGAGGAATATCTGTTCGAATTGAAGCGGCAGGGCCGCTACCAGCGGGATGTCTACTGAACCATGAGCGAGCAACAACAGCAGGGCGAACCCTCGCCGGTCGAACACATCAAGGCCGCGAGCAGGCAGCTCCGTGGCACGCTCGTCGAGAGCCTCGCCGATCCGCTGACGGGTGCCATCCGCGAGGATGACACGCAGCTGATCAAGTTCCACGGCGTCTACCAGCAGGACGATCGCGACCTGCGCAACGAGCGGCGCGAGCAGCGCCTGGAGCCGGCCTACCAGTTCATGGTGCGTGCCCGCGTGCCCGGTGGCCTGTGCACGCCGGCACAGTGGCTGGCTTTCGACGAAATCGCGCGCACCTGGG
>DNWZ01000552.1:1004-7539 GCA_003506095.1 Planctomycetaceae bacterium
TCGCTGCTCGACACCATCGCCGCCTGCGGCGACGTCAACCGCAATGTGATGTGCTGTCCCGCAAAGCGGACTGGCAATGTCCACAAGCAGATGCAGCAGATGTGCTATGACATCGCAATCGCGCTTGCACCACGCACCACTGCTTATCACGAGCTGTGGATGACCGACGAGACGGGCGAGAAGACGCTTGTCGGCGGAGCATCCGAGCGAGACACTGTCGAGCCGCTTTATGGGCCGACGTACTTGCCACGCAAGTTCAAGATGGCGATGGCGTTGCCTGAAGACAACTGCGTCGACCTCTACACCAACGATATCGGTCTGTTGGCAATTGTGCGTGACGGCAGCGTCATCGGCTACAACGTGGTCGTCGGTGGCGGCATGGGGACCACGCCCAGTGCAGCCAAGACGCATCCGCTGTTGGGTAAGCGAATGGCGTTTGCGACCAACGAACAAGTGATCGACGTTTGCAAAGCGATCTTGATGGTCCAACGTGACCACGGCAACCGCGAAGATCGCAAAATTGCGCGTATGAAGTATTTGGTTGAGAATTGGGGAATCGAAAAGTTCCGTCAATATGTCGAGCAGTACTTTGGCGGCCCGTTGGCTGATTGCACCCAAGATGACGTTCATGGTTTCGATGACCACATGGGTTGGCAAGAACAGGGCGACGGGCTTTGGTCTTATGGCCTAAATATCGAAAACGGTCGTTTGTATGACAACGAAAATCGTCAATTGAAAGCCGGTCTGCGAGCCGTTTGTGCAGAGTTCAAACCAGAGATTCGTTTGACGTCGCACCAAGCGATGATTTTCTGTGACATTAAGCCTGAAGATCGCGATCGTTTGCTGCAAATCTTGCGTGACCATAAGGTGCCGTTGTCTGAGCAGTTCAGCGAGATTCGACGATGGTCGATGGCCTGTGTCGCGTTGCCAACGTGCGGTTTGGCGATCACCGAAAGCGAACGTGCTTTGCCGGGAATTATCGACCAGTTGGAAGCTCCGCTTGCCAAGCTGGGTTTGGATCGCGAGCAATTTACGCTGCGAATGACGGGGTGCCCTAACGGTTGTGCACGGCCTTATAACAGCGACATTGGGATCGTTGGCAAGGCAAAAGGAAAATACACGTTGTTCATGGGCGGGGCGCTGCTGGGGAACCGGCTGTCCTACATTTATAAGGACATGGTTCCTCACGAGACGTTACCTCAGGAAATCATCAACGTCTTTGCGGCTTATAAGGCATACCGCAATGAGGGTGAAACGCTCGGTGGATTCTGTGCTCGCGTCGGTCGTGATGAACTCGAAAAGATGGCCGAGTCGGCTCCGAAACCTTAGTCCCCACTTGGGATCGGCTTGCTACTTCACCACAAAAGCTTCGCGGTCGCTGGCCATGACGGTCATATAAGTATTTTTGCCGTCACGGATTTCAACGTCCGCGAACTTGATGACACCGAGTTTATCGCCGACTGGGCCGACGACCGAAAGGCCGATTCGGTGAGTCCCCTTGGGCAGTTCGGCGCGTAAGACCTGCACTTCGCGCGGCAGCAGTCCCCAGCAGCGCGTATCGGCTTGTTCGGTCAATGACCAGGCGTTAACGGTTGCGAAGGTGGCCAAGTCGCGGCCAATTCCATTGAGCCCCACAGCGCTGGTCGCTTGCGACGCCGCCACTTCTTTGGTCACGCGGCGGACGATCGCCCGAGCGATGGTCCAAGGCATTTCTGCTTCGCATTGACGGATCGCCATCGAACCGATGTCGACCAACGGCTGAGTCGCTCCCAACCAAACGCCGCTGCTGTCCAGCGATAATGCTGCTGCGGGCGAATAGGGGATCACAACTTTGGGGACTTTGACGCTGACCAAGTTAGGCAATCGCAAGCGATCGTTGCTGGCGACCGATTGAATCTGCGACGCGATTTGCAGCGCCGCAGTCGTCGCTTCCGCTTCGGCCGGTTCCAATATCGGCCCGCGTCCGACGAGCGCAATGACGTACAACACGCCGTGTCCCGGCGGACTGTGGACACCGGTCATGCATCGTTCGATATCGCTTTGCGCCGGCGCGAATCGCGGTTCTAGGTGGCTGACCAGTTGATACGCTCGAATCGCGTCGTCGTAATCGTGCATCGTCGACTCGCGCAGCACACCGCGTAAGTAAGGTGCCAAGGCCAGCGGTTGGTAGACGGTGCTTGCGGAGGCCAGCCCACGTTCTTCGGCTTGGCGAGCGAGATCGGCTTGCAGCATTTGGGCCTGCAGGGCATAGCTTTCGGCATCGCCGTCTTCGACCGCCAAGCTGCACAGCGACAGCATCGATCGGATCATCACCTTTTCGTAGCTCGCCGGGCGATAGGTGCGAACGGTGTCATCGGCGACGATCGATGCCAGTTCGCCGACCGGGGCCGCAGCACTCTTTTCGTCGAAATCGTCACGCAATTCACGCAGCGATTTGATCGCGACGGCACTGTTGCCGGTGGCGATTTCGGTCATTGCCAGATCAAGCTTGGCGGCCGCAGCGGCGGGCGAACGCGATTCGGCGACCTTGCGAAGTTCGGTCTGGGCAGTTGCGAAATCGCCAATGACATAGGCCAACCGGCCCCGCTCGACCCCTCGGCCGATCGAAGCACAGCCTGAACCGATCATGGTCGTGGCGATCGCAGCATAGGCGACCGCTTGCCTTAGCGACGTGATCAACCGTCGCCCTGGCCGAGGCCAAAGTTCCACCACTTGCCTGCTCGCGTCTTGTGGTAACCCTTGCGAATCTTCGCCGATTCTTTGACATACTCGCCGTTATGCAAGTTAACCATCTCGAGCGTCAGCAAGTAATCACGCTGGGACGACGAGTTGCGATCGGTCGTGCCGCTGGTGATCGTCGCGTACATCAGCGTGTCGATCGGCATCCCTTGGCGACCGAGCGAAGCGGCGAACAGTTCGCGATTGCCGGGCAGGAATAACGAATCGGGGCGAAGGCGAGTTTCCAGCAGTGCTGCGTCGACCAATCGGCGGCTGACGCTGCGGAATTGCGGTGCACCGTTGATCTGTGAGTCGATTCGCTCGTAGATCTGGTCTTTAAAATCGTTCAAATCTTCGGCGCTTTTGTTTTCGATGCCGACGAAACAGATGGTGGAAACGCCAGGGGGGCCGGGTTGGATCGGCGGAGCAGCAGGAATCGCCATTCCGGTCGCCGGATCGGTCATCGATTCGGGGGAGAAACCCGCCTGTTGGATGCTCGGCGGACAACGTGACAGCAGTTTTGCCACTGATTCGTCGACCAGCGGATTCCAAACGGCCGCGCCGGCGTCGTGGCTGCCGACCATGTCGATCGCATCGCCTTTCATGATGTGAGCGTATCGATGGTTGGCACATCCGGAGCACATCGCAACGATTTCGCCCGCCAAAAGTGCCATCAGGCATAATCGCAGCATGTGTTTTTTCTCTTGTCGTACAGGTTGACGTCCATCCATGGGGCCGACCGGGGAAACATTGACGTTCATTTGGCATCCATACCGCTAAACGACTTGCTGGCGAAAGATCGGCTCAGTTTTTTAATCAAAACCGACAGGTGGCCACGGAAGGTGGGTTGTTCAAGTTTCAATTTCGACAAAAATCATGTCGTGAAATCGCGTTTTATTCGCCACGTGCTAAACTCGCCTTCGATCTGCGCTGCTTTGCCATTGTCGCTAAACTGCCCCGGCGGCTCGCACTAAACTTGTCACCCCATTTCGACTATCTTTGTCGCTCGGATAAGATCTGGCGACCTGCGGTGAAGAACACCGCCACGTTGCCTTCCAACCCATTCCCCGCTTGCCCCGATCTGTGCCTGACATGAGCCAATTTACTGCGATCAAAACGCGTTACTCGACGGAAGATCTGACGAGTCCCTGTGGCTTGCCGCTGGCACCGTTGGACGGTTCGATTCTGAACGACCCGCTGTTCAAAGTGCCTGAAATCGGCGGCACACTTGCCACAACTTCGGAATTGTCGGGGTTTGACGACGAAGAAGAGGACTACGGCGAAACCGACAGCGCCGGCGACGACGACGGCGACGACGAGTTCGAGGACTTTGACGACATCGATGACGACGATTTCGACGACGATTTCGACGACGACTTTGAAGAAGAACTTGAAGACGATTACGAAATCGAAATCGAAGACGAGATCAGCGCGGAGTTTGGGCTCAGCGGAGTATCGCCTGACGAAATCGAAGATCTCGATGCCATCGATGAAGTGGAAGGGGTCGACGATATCGATCCCGATTTGGATGAAGATATCGTTTGATCCAAGCTCGCCCCTGATTCCGGAGATTGAAGCTGATGTACACCCGATTTCGGTTGCTGGTTGTCCTTTACTTCGCCGGTTTCATCGCCTGGCCGATCGTTGCGACCGCTCAAACGAAGCCTGAAACGGCACCACCCAATGTCGTCATCATCTTTATCGACGACATGGGCTATGCCGATATCGGCCCGTTTGGTGCCAAGGATTACCCGACGCCGAATCTCGATCGGATGGCGGCCAGTGGTCGGCGATTCACCGATTTCGTCGTTTCATCGGCCGTTTGTTCTGCATCGCGGTCGGCGCTGATGACCGGATGTTATCACCAGCGGATCGGAATCGATGGTGCGCTGGGGCCGCAAAGCAACATCGGGATCAGCGACAGCGAAGTGACGATCGCCGAGATCTGCAAATCTCGCGGCTACGCCACGGCGTGCTATGGCAAGTGGCACCTCGGGCATCATCCGCGGTTCCTGCCGACCAGCCACGGATTCGATCACTACTACGGCATCCCGTACAGCAACGACATGTGGCCGCTGCATCCTGAAAACGTCGCCAGGATGAAACGCAATCCCGAAGCGAAGTCGGCTTGGCCGCCGCTGCCGTTGTTGGAATCGTCGGCCCCCGGTGAAGTGACGGTCCTGAACGCCGACATGCAACCGGCCGACCAGAAGTTGATGACGCGCCAGTTCACCCAGCGTGCGACCGACTTCATTCGCAAGAACGCCGAGCGGCCATTTTTTTTTTATCTGCCACACCCGATGGTTCACGTGCCATTATACGTTTCGCCCGAATTCGAAGGGAAAAGTGGCGCGGGTTTATTCGGCGATACCGTGATGGAGGTCGATTGGTCGGTTGGCCAAATACTCGACACGCTGGCCGAACTGGGCATCGACGACAACACCTTGGTTGTGTTCACCAGTGACAACGGCCCCTGGTTGTCGTATGGCGAACATGCGGGTTCGGCACTTCCGCTTCGTGAAGGCAAAGGGACGATGTTCGAAGGCGGCTATCGCGTACCGGCGCTGATGCAATGGAAGGGCCGAATCCCGGCCGGGACAACGTGTGACCAACTCAGCTCGACAATCGACATGCTGCCAACCATTGCGGGCTTGGTCGGAGCCGAATTGCCCGATCATACGATCGATGGCAAAGACATTTCTGGGTTGATGTTTGGTGATAGCGAGGCCAAAACGCCACACGAACATTTCTTCTGTTTCTATAGCCCGACGTCGCTGCATGCGGTCCGAACCCAGCGATGGAAATTGCACTTTCCGCATCAGTATCGGACGCTTGACGGTGGTCCCGGTGGAACCGGCGGCCAACCGGTTCCTTACAAGTCAGCGAAGGTCGGCTTGGCGTTGTTTGATCTGGAAAATGATCTTAGCGAGACGCACGATGTCGCTGCGGAGCATCCGGAAATCGTGGAGCAATTGCTTGCGGCCGCTGATAAGATTCGCGACGAGCTGGGTGACAAGCTGACAGACAAGGTCGGAAAATCGGTCCGCCCGCCCGGCAAAATGAATCCGGATGATAAGCGTTTGGTTTGGTGAAGCGTTTGGTTTGGTGAATGCGGGCCGTTTAAAGCTAAGCCAGACTCAACTCGCCAGTCGGTACCAATCGACTCACTGCATCGCTCGGCCGCCGCGAAGTTGCAACAGGCCGTCGCTCCAGCGGCCAAACAGTTCGGCTCGCTGATCGCTCGATCGGAAGACGCGGACTTCGGTGCGATTGTGACGGTGGTCTTCTCGCACCAAACCGAACAGGTCGTGATAAGTCGCCGGCGTTTCGGGCGAATCGTCGGTTTCCACCGCGGAATCGTGCCTGCCGTCGGCGACCCTCGCGGTCACGTCGAAACGAAAGACTTGCAGCCAACCGGGACGCTGAACCGCAGCCAATCGCACGGCTCTGAACTTCGCCGTCCCGCCGAAATATCCGTTGTCGCTCAGGTGGCGACGGATGGCGTTTTCCATCTCGTGATCGCCTGACCAGTTCGACCATCGCTGGCGAAGATCACGCAAGAAAGCAAACATGAGTGAAGACTGCTGTGAGGCAGGTATGGCGAATGAATCAGTTGGTGGTGCACCGCTTGGCCCCACCCCATCATCCTACCGAACCGGCCAGCAGTCGCACCGTTAACCTTTGACCGGGAAACTGTCGATCAGTTGCTGACCCGTTCGACGTATTCGCCGATTCGCGTGTCAATCTTGATCACATTGCCTTCCTTGATGAACCCAGGCACGTTGAACTCCGCACCGGTTTCGACCTTGGCCGGTTT
>DNWZ01000078.1 GCA_003506095.1 Planctomycetaceae bacterium
GGTTTCGATCATCATCTTGTTAAACCGGTAAGCTCCGGAGATGTCTTAAGCCTTATCGTTCAAATCCATCCCGTCGATGATTGATCGATCACTGTTTCTTCGCATCGGTGTCAGGCAATTCGTTGACTCTCACATGTTGGTTTTCAGACTTTTAAATTATATGTCTTTCTGAAAAGGGGTCTGACCCTCTCTGGCGAGGCAAGATAATCTTCCCCTTCGATTCGCCCCAAAGGGTCAGACCCCTTTTTGGATAGGTTCTAAAACATAGCGGCCGTGATTGAATTTTGGCGGAAACTTTTTGACACCAGCGACTTTCCACCACGCTGGTATTGCGGTGATTGGACTGCAGGGCATGGTTGGTTGCACATCGTTTCGGATCTGGCGATTTGGGCTTCGTACTCGGCCATACCATGCATCCTGGGATACTTCATGTGGCAGCGAAAAGATTTCCCTTTTCGCCGCCTGGTGATTCTGTTCTGCTTATTTATCCTCCTGTGTGGTACAGCACATTTAATGGAGGCAATCATTTTTTGGTGGCCGGCATATCGTCTTGCCGGGGTTGTCAAATTACTTACCGCGTCGGTTTCATGCATCACCGCGATTGTTTTGATTCGAATCGCTCCCATCGCATTGGCGATGAGGTCACCCGACGATTTAAAACGCGAAATCGAAGCCCGCTCAAAGGCTGAGTTAGCGTTTCAAGCGGCGAATAACGAACTTGAGAACCGGGTCAAAAGCCGAACTTACGAGCTTGTTTCTGCGAATGAATCTTTGCAAAACGAGGTTCATGAACGTCGGCGAGCCGAATCAAGCCTTCGCAAAAGCGAGTCGAGGTTCCGGCAGTTAGCCGATTCCATGCCGCAGATCGTTTGGGTCGCCAAGCCAGACGGTGCGGTGGAGTATTTTAACCAGCGATGGTTTGATTTTGTGGGGCACCAATCCGGTGGTCTTCTCGGGCATAAATGGTCCACAGTACTTCATCCGCATGACCAAAAGTTTGCTCTCCAGCAATGGCAGCAGGCGATTGACACAGAAGAACCCTATGAGATCGAGTACCGATTACGATCCGCAGGCGGCGAGTATCGATGGTTCTTAAGTCGTGCGATGCTGATGCATGACGAGGCGGGTTTGCTTGATCGTTGGTTCGGCACCTGTACCGATATACAAGATCTGAAAGGGTTGCAGGACGAGTTGCGGATGGTTGCCGCACGGTTGTCGGAGGCCGATCGCCGAAAGGATGAGTTTCTTGCGACTTTGGCCCACGAACTGCGCAACCCTTTGGCGCCGATTCGCAGCGGTTTGGAAATTATGAAGTTGGTCAAGGATGACCCGGTAACGCTCGAAGAAGTTCGCGAAACGATGGAGCGACAAACGCGTCAGTTAATCACATTGGTTGATGATTTGTTGGATGTTTCTCGAATTACCCGCGGCAAGTTCCACCTGCGGCGGTCCCGAGTGCTTCTTAGTGATGCAGTGAAGACGGCCGTGGAAACGGCTGAGTCGCTTTTGGCCAATGCCGGGCATCATCTGACGATCGACCTGCCAGGGCAACCAATTGCGTTGGATGCGGACCCCAGTCGGTTGACGCAAATCCTGTCAAATTTGTTGAACAATGCCGCAAAGTACACGCCGGACAGCGGCCAAATTGTTTTGGCTGCGAAAGTAATTGATGAAAACTGTTGCGTTTCGGTTCGAGATAACGGAATCGGAATCCCATCGGATAAATTGGAAACGATTTTCGATATCTTCACTCAACTCGAACAACCGATGGACCGGGTTTATAGCGGACTGGGGATCGGTCTTACGCTTGTTAAATCGTTGGTTCAAATGCACGGTGGTTGGGTCGAGGTGAGTAGCGCAGGGGTGTCCCACGGAAGTGAGTTTCGCGTTTACTTGCCGCTAAATCATAGTGAAGCATCGCAGGCGAATAGCGATAGCTCGCATTGGATAGATCATGCTAGCCATAGTCATGGTCATGGTCGCGAAATGCGAATTTTAGTGGTTGATGATAATCTTGATGCATCCAGTATGCTCAGCCGTATGGTCATTGCGATGGGGCATGAGGTTGCGATCGCGGCGGATGGAAAAGAGGCGATTGAGATGGCCGAAGTCTACCGCGCCGATGTCGTTCTGATGGACCTGGGAATGCCCCGTATGAATGGATATGAAGCGGCACGTTACATCCGTCAACAGCAATGGGGCAGGGAAACCGTTTTGGTTGCGGTAACCGGTTGGGGCCAAGATGTCGATCGCCTAAAGTCGAAGGAATCGGGCTTTGATCATCACTTGGTCAAGCCAGCCGACCCGCAAGAGTTGCGGATGTTGTTCGCATCACTGCAGCAACCGTAACCGATCCTCGTCAGGTCGCAATCGTTTTGCCGGGCGTCGCGATTTCGTACGCTCCACTGGCCAATGGTCGCACCGGCGCGGGCGAATCCAATGTGTGCAGGGTTTCAACATCTGCCAGCGACAGGTTGCTCGACAAGGCTTGATTCCAGGTGATCACTTTTCCACTGTAGGATGCCATTCGACCCATGATTGCGGTCAGGGTGCTATGGGCCGCATATTCCGTTTCATTGGGGGTTTGGCCAGCCCGAATCGCGGCAAAAAAGTCGATCTGTTCCTGCTGCCAACCGTTTCCTGCCACTTCCTTTGCCGCACTTTCCCAAATCAATCTGCCACGTCGGTCGAAGATTTTTGCCGAGGAAATGTCGCATGATCCACCTGTGGCTTGGACGTGTTCGCCGACCTTTGACCAACACCCTGCAATCTGGCGACATTGGCTCAGCATTCGCGTTCCACCGCTGTAGGTGTATTCGATCATGTGATGATCATAGATTTCGCCAGCCGACGCCCCGCTGCGTACTTGGCGACCGCCTTGCCCTTGAGCTTCCACGGGAAATCCGTTCATCACCCAGTTGATAATGTCCAGATTATGAATGTGTTGTTCGGTTATGTGATCGCCCGAGAGCCAATTGAAGTAGTACCAGTTGTTGATTTGGTATTCGAGTTCCGTTTGGCTCGGTCGGCGCGGGCGTGTCCAAACCCCCGATCCGTTCCAGTAGGCTCTTGCGAAAATCGGCTCGCCGATAATTCCGTCGTGCAACCGCGCGACACACTGGCGATAGCGTGTCTCGTGTCGACGATGCAGTCCAACTTGGACGGCCAAGCCTTTCGCTGTTGCAATTTGACCAGTGGCCAAAACCCGTCGTACGCCAGGCGCGTCCACGGCGACCGGCTTTTCCATGAAAACGTGCTTGCCGGCCGCAATGGCTCGTTCAAAATGCAGCGGACGAAACCCCGGCGGTGTCGCCAGAAAAACAACGTCGACGTCGGATTCAAATAGTTTTTGATACGCGTCGAGACCGACAAATCGGCTTTCGGCAGCCACATCGACCTGCTGGGGGTACTTCCCTTTGATCGCGCGATATGCCGATTGCAGATTGCTTTGAAAAACATCCGCCATGGCGGTTAATCGGACATCACCCCCGGTTGTGGCAAGCGCTTGGATGATCGCACCCGTACCCCGCCCACCACAACCGACCAATCCAAGTCGGATGCTTTCGGCTGCGAACGCATGCGCCGAACGGGCGACCGCCAATTGGCCCCCCACCAGCGCGCCACCAGCTAGCAGAAGGCCGCTGTCTTTGAAAAAATTTCGCCGCGATGCTGCCGAACCGATCCGCTGGTTTTTTTCTGAAACATTCCTCTCAGCGGCAGTTTGTTCAACCTGGTTCGATGCTGCGATTTTTTTCGGCATGCGGGGGGCGACTTTCAATTGAAAGGCGGTGGAGCAGGGTGGCGGGAAGGCACCACAACGCGATGGCATTCATTCGTGGCGAACGTTCTACCTATTCTATCCGTCTGGACCGACAATCACAAACTCGCGCCGATACCTTCATGGACAGAATCCGCGATTCCTACTAACCTTCGGCATCGCTATCCAGGCAATCGCCTGCCAGCGGTCAGCTTGTAACAAACAATCGTTCACTTCCGATCGACGACTCCAACCGACCCCCACGATGTTAGACCGCAAGTTTATTGTTAGTCACGCCCAAGCCGTCAAAGAAAATTGTGTCCGTCGAGGAGCGACTTGCGACATCGATCGACTGGTTCAGTTGGAAACTGAACGTGCGGATCGACTACAATCGGCCCAGGAGCTTAACCGTCTGGCAAACGAGGTCAGTCAGTCGATCAGCAAAGCGACTGACGACGCCGACCGACAATCGCGGATCGCTAAGGGGAGAGAACTGCGAGAACAAAAGGAGGCCGCACAGAAGGCCCATGACGAGCTTGACTCGGAAATAACCGACCTTATCCGCCACTTGCCCAACATGACGCATCCCGACGCTCCGCTAGGCGGCGAGGATGACGCGGTTGAAGTCGCATTGGGTAAAACGGCAATCCGTGATTTCGATTTCAAGCCCAAGGACCATCTCGAACTTGGGCAATTGCACGACCTGTTTGACTTCGAGGCGGGCGCTCGCGTTGCCGGTGCCGGTTTTTACTTTCTTAAAAATGCAGCGGTGCGTCTCGATTTGGCGCTTCAGCATTTTGCCGTAACTTTCCTCAGCGATCACGGATTTACCCCCGTGACGACCCCCGATTTGGCGCTCACCGAAATCCTGCACGGGACCGGTTTCATGCCACGTGGCCCCGAAACACAGATTTACAGCATCGAGAATACCGAGCTGAACTTAGTGGCGACGGCTGAAATCACACTTGGCGGCATGATGGCAGGCCAGACAATTGATTCTTCCGAATTGCCGCTGCGGTTGTGCGGACTGAGCCACTGTTTTCGAACCGAAGCGGGCGCCGCTGGACGAGCATCAAAAGGGCTTTATCGGGTCCACCAATTCACGAAAGTTGAAATGTTCGCGTTCACGACACCTGAACAAAGCGATTCAGTTCACGAACAGATGCGGTCGCTGGAGTGCGAATTGTTCGACGCTTTGGGCGTCCCGTATCGCGTGATCGATACCGCAGCGGGTGACCTGGGCGGACCAGCTTATCGTAAATATGACCTCGAAGCCTGGATGCCTGGTCGAGGTGAAGCCGGACAGTGGGGCGAAGTGACCAGCACCAGCAATTGTACTGACTATCAAGCACGACGTCTGAACATTCGCAGCAAAGCGGCCGGCCAAAAAGGGACTCAATTCGTCCACACGCTCAACGGAACCGCAGTCGCAACCGGTCGGGCAATGATCGCAATTCTAGAAAACTACCAAAACGCGGACGGCAGTATCACCGTTCCTCAAGTCCTGAGACCGCTGATGGGAACCGATCTGCTGGTGCCTCGCGTCGGTTAAATAGAACGCGTGGTTGTCGGAATGCCCGGCAATTAAAAGTCGTTGCGTTGAACAGCAGACCCAAGCGACTCTGGCTTGTTCATCAACGGCCATAAAAAAACTCCGACAGGAAACATATTCCCGTCGGAGTCAAATGATTTTCAATACATACCAGTCCGACTATCAGCCGCCAAAATCATCGTACGCGATGTTCTCAGGCTCAACGCCAAGGTCATCCAACATTTTGAAAACGGCTGCGTTCATCATTGGTGGACCACAGATGTAATACTCGATGTCTTCAGGGGCCGGATGTTTCTTCAAATAATTCTCTAACAGCACGTTGTGGATAAATCCGACGTAACCGGTCCAATTATCTTCCGGTGCTGGCTCGCTTAACGCGATATTGAATTTAAAGTTCGGGAAATCCTTTTCAATATCACGGAAGTGCTCTACATAGAACAATTCCCGCATGCTACGTCCACCGTACCAATAACTGACCTTACGATCTGTTTTGCCACGCTTGAATAATTCGAAGATGTGGCTGCGCAGCGGCGCCATACCCGCACCGCCACCGATGTAAACCATTTCGGCCTTCGTGTCCTTAATAAAGAACTCGCCGTATGGACCACTGATCGTCGCCTTATCACCAGGCTTCAGCCCGAAAATATAGCTGCTCATTTTGCCCGGCGGCGTTCCTTCAGGGGCCCGCGGCGGTGGAGTTGCGACCCGAACATTGAGCATGATAATGCCCTTTTCGCCCGGATAATTCGCCATCGAATAGGCCCGAACGACAGGTTCGTCAACTTTGGACACATAACGCCAAATGTTGAATTTGTCCCAGTCCGGATGGTACTTCTTCTGAATTACAAAGTCCTTGTATGCCACCGTGTGTGGCGGACATTCAATCTGGATGTAACCACCGGCTCGAAAGTCTACCTCTTCGCCGGGAGGCAATTCGAGCACGAATTCCTTGATAAAAGTAGCCACGTTCTCATTGCTGCGAACGGTGCAATTCCACTTCTTGGTTTCAAATGCCTCGGGTGGTACTTCGACCTTCATGTTCTGCTTGACAGCGACTTGGCAACTCAATCGTTCGCCCTCTGCCGCCTCACGCTTCGTAATATGCCCAAGCTCGGTGGCAAGAATCTCGCCGCCACCTTCTTCGACCTTCACGCGGCATTGCGCACAGGTACCACCACCGCCGCAAGCGCTTGAGACAAAGATCCCAGCATCAGCGAGTACGCCCAGCAGTTTACCACCGGCCGGTACCTCGATTTCTTTCTGGTTGTTGATCGTGATTTTGACGGGCCCGCTGGCCACCAGCTGGCTCTTCGCCGCCAAAATGAATCCGACTAGCGCGACCACCACAACGGTGAACATCACGACGCCAAGAACAATAGTTGTCATTTCAGGATTGACCGTTTAAATGCGATTAAACCGTTCACAGATGAATCGGAACCAGACGATGTTGTTCAGCAAGATCGCTCACCGCGAGTCAAGATGCGGCTGAACTGAACCCGCCTACTCAAATACCGCCGAACGACATGAATGCTAACGCCATCAAGCCGACGGTGATAAACGTAATACCAAGACCACGCAGCGGCGGCGGCACATCGCTGTACTTCATCTTTTCTCGAATACCAGCCAAAGCCGCGATCGCCAAAGCCCAACCGATTCCACAGCCTAGACCGAAAACGCTCGATTCCAAGAAATCGTATTCACGTTGTTCCATGAAGAGCGACGCACCTAGAATCGCACAGTTAACCGTGATCAAGGGCAAGAAAATCCCCAACGCGTTGTACAGAGGCGGGAAAAAACGATCGAGCGTCATTTCCAAAATCTGCACCATCGCAGCAATCACACCGATGTAGCTAATGAAACCGAGGAACGATAAATCGTATTCCGCATAACTAGGCCCGATCCAAGACAGTGCACCTTTCTTAAGCAAAAAGGTGTACAGCAAGTTGTTCGCAGGCACCGTTATTGTCAAAATCACGATCACCGCCACGCCTAGTCCAAGGGCTGTCTTTACGTTCTTGCTGATCGCAAGAAAAGTACACATCCCAAGAAAGAACGCTAATGCAAGATTCTCGACGAAAATCGCCTTCAGAAAAATGCTGATGTAATGTTCGACGCCGTGGAAAACCATAATATTTAAGCCTCTTCAATCTGTTCTGGCCTAGCGATGCGGATCGCCCAAATCAAAAAGCCGATCAAGAAAAATGCACTGGGCGGCAACAACATGAGGTTGTTCGGGTTGTACCATCCGCCATTTCGATCCAATTCCATCAGCGTGACGCCAAAGACGCTGCCGCTGCCCAACAGTTCGCGGAAAAAAGCAACGATCATCAGCACCACGGCATAACCGAGGCCGTTACCGATTCCGTCTAAGAAACTTATCCATACGCCGTTCTTCATCGCAAACCCTTCTGCGCGCCCCATGACGATGCAGTTGGTGATAATCAACCCGACGAACACCGACAATTGCTTACTGATATCGTAGAGATACGCTTTCAGGATTTGATCGACAACAATCACCAATGAAGCGATTACGACCATCTGGACGATGATGCGGATGCTGCTGGGGATAAAATGCCGAATCATTGCCACGGCTGCGTTACTGAATGCAACCACGGCAATTACCGCGATCGACATGACCAACGAGACCTTCATGCTGGTCGTTACGGCCAACGCGCTGCAGATACCTAAGATCTGCAAGGCAATAGGATTATTTTCGAGGACCGGTCCAAAAAGGACCTTCAAGGCTTTTGATTGCGCCACTGGATTATGCTCCCTTATTCCTTCATCTCGGATGCGAGCTTTTTCAAATAATTTTGATAACCATCGGGACCGGTCCAGTAACGAACCAAATTCGTTACACCGTTACATGTGATCGTTGCCCCCGACAACCCATCGACCATCGAATTGCTTTCCGGCGGGGCGGGGCCTTTTGACACTGCGAGTGCAGGATTGCCTTCATCGTCAAACATCGACAGACCTACCCACTGCTGTTTCCAACGTGGATTGTCGACCTCGCCACCCAGGCCTGGCGTTTCGGCGTGCTGGTAAAAAGTCAAACCCTGTACCGTTTCTAGATCTCGCTTAACGGCCATGTAGCCGTAAAGCGTGGACCACAAACCCTGACCATAAACAGGCAGTACAACCTGAGTTATTTTATCAGTCTTGGGGTTTTTAACCACAAACACTCGAGCTACCTTCTCGCGACGTGAACGGCCAATGCTGTAGTTAGGGTCCGATGTCGGAACGCTTAAATCAGCTTTCTTTGCCGCATCCGCGGGGTCGTATTTCGCAACGTCGAAATCGGTATTGTATTCACCGGTTTCCAAGTCGACCAAGCGCTCTTCAACTCGCTTATAAAGTTCGCCCACTTGTTCAACAGTCAATTGGCTGGCAGGTAAGCCGAACTCGCCAAGAGCAAGCCCCGAGGCGTCAAGGATATTGCGTTGACGGTCCAATACCTGGTTTTTGGCCTGCAGCGGACGCAGAACAACGGCTGCAGCGCTAACGGCCAAAGAGCAAACCACGCACAAGATAATCGACACAAGAAAGGTGTTTTTCAGGGAATCACGTTGTGACATAGCGAGCAGCCCTCCGACGAACGTTGGCTTCGACGACAAAGTAATCGATCAATGGGGCAAACACATTGCCAAACAAAATCGCCAGCATGATCCCCTCGGGATAAGCCGGATTAACAACTCGAATCAAGATGGTCATGAATCCGATCAAGAAACCATAAATCCACTTACCAGTTTCCGTCATTGACGCACTAACCGGATCCGTCGCCATGAATACCAAACCGAATGCGAGGCCGCCGATGCAAAGGTGCCAATAGAATGGAACGGAAAACATCGCATTGGTACCAAAGTCCAATGCATTCATTGCGGACGCTGTTGCGATTACACCAACAACAACCGCTGCCATGATTTTCCAAGAACCGATCCCGCAGGCGATCAAGATCGCGGCACCAACAAGGCATAGCAGCGCGCTGGTTTCACCGACGCATCCTTGAATCGTTCCCAAGAACGCGCTCATCAACGTAATCGGCTCCGCACCCCAGGAGTATTGCACCGCAGCTAATGACTCGACCGCGTTCCCCTTTGCCGTCGCCATTTGTCCCAAAGCCGTCGCACCGCTGAATCCGTCAACAGCAGTCCAAACCTTGTCACCTGAAATTTGGCCAGCATGGGCAAAATAGAGGAAGGCTCGAGCCGTGAGTGCAACGTTTAGGAAGTTTCGACCGGTACCGCCAAATACTTCCTTAGCAACAATGACGCCGAATGCGATTCCCACTGCGACCTGCCACAGCGGAATGCTGGCCGGCAGCGTCAGCGGGAACAGCAAGCCAGTGACCAAAAAACCTTCGTTGATCTCGTGGCCTCTGAGCACGCTGAAAACGAGTTCGATATGTCCACCTACGAACATACAAACCGCGTACATCGGAATAAAGAAGATCGCTCCGTACACGAAGTTGTCTAGGAAATTTGCCGGATCATGGCCAAAACCTAGGGCTGTGTGAACCGTGTGGTGCCAGTCAAACTCATACGGCACTTCTGCCGCTTCCATCTTGGTGATGGCTTGGTTTGCCTGATAGCCGACATTCCACATTCCGAACAACGTGACCGGAATCAAGGAGAGCACAACCATGCTCATCATTCGTTTCAAGTCGATGCTGTCCCGAACGTGGGTTACTTTTTTCGCAGTCTCACCCGGGGTGTACAAAAACGTATCGAGCGCTTCGTAAACCGGGTAAGCTTTTTCGAGGATTCCACCCTTAGCAAAATAGGGGTGGACTCGATCCAATGCGTCACGCAATGCTTGCATTTTGCCTATCAGCCTTCACGTTGAATCGTTGTCAAGTTGTCA
The DNA here is from genome assembly GCA_003506095.1 of Planctomycetaceae bacterium. Lineage (GTDB taxonomy): Bacteria > Planctomycetota > Planctomycetia > Pirellulales > Pirellulaceae > UBA6163. The sequence continues at coordinate 10,173 of DNWZ01000078.1, forward strand.
CGCAATAGCGTGCCGTATTCGTATTTTCCAGGACAGACAAACGTGCATAACGCGACGTCCTCTTCCTCCAATTCCAGCGCACCGAGTCGTTGTGCTTGTTCACTGTCACGAACGATCAGAGACCTGAGCAGTTGAGTCGGCAGAATGTCCATCGGCATGACTTTTTCGTACGTTCCCAACGGAACCATCGCTCGTTCACTGCCGCCAGTTGACGTCGTGAAAGCGAACTTTTGGCCCTTAAGAATCGCCGAAGCGAACGCCTTGGTCACTGAATACTTGTCAAATCCAGGCTTCTGCCAGCCCAGAAACTCGCGATAGTTGCCTTCCTGCAGTACCGAAATCTGTTGGTGGTATCGGCCCAAAAACGGCTGCACGCGGCCGCATAGAACCGATCCGCTGATCACGCGACATTCAATGCCTTGGGGCATATCGCCAGAAACCAGATCGTCAATCAACGCGCCCATTTGCGTTTCGATCAAACGAGGATTGCGTATCACCGGCCCGGCCAGCGATACGACTCGGCGGACGTCCAGTTTGCCGGTTAAGAACAGCGTTCCAATCGCAGCGACATCTTGATAGTTCAAATACCAAACAGTTTTGCCTGGCCCAACCGGATCGAGGAAGTGAATGTGGGTTCCCACCAGCCCAGCAGGATGGGGGCCCTCGAAGGTTTCAACCTGAACCTGAGCGGATGGAGTCGCCGGAATGTTCCCCTGCGGCGCTCGGCAGACAAACACCTTGCCCTGAGTCAGCTTTGACAACACCTTTAAACCGACGCTGAACTGCTCGGCCCGGCCGGCCAGAACCACTGCCGGATCAGCAGCCAATGGATTGGTGTCGATCGCCGTGACGAAAATCGAGTGAGGAGTGCTGGAGATTGCCGGAATCTGGCCAAATGGCCGAGTCCGAAGCGAAGTCCATAAGCCACTGACGACCAGTTGAGCGACAACCGAATCGCGATCCATCGTGTCAACCGATTGGCTGGTCACGCCAGGGAATGAAACCGCTTGGTCGCCCTGCACGTCGATAACCAGCGATTCAAACTTCCGCTTTGCCCCCCGGTTGATCGCAGCAACCGTTCCCGCAGCAGGCGATGTAAACAACACGCCAGGATTTTTCTTGTCCTCCATCAGCGGTTGACCCAACATCACTGAGTCGCCCTCGGCGACCAGCATCGTCGGTTTCATCCCGATGTAGTCATCACCAGAGATCGCCACTTGCGTGACCGTCGGACCGGCTTCGATCCGTTGTTCGGGTTCCCCCGAAATGGGCAAATCTAGCCCGCGTTTGATAACCGTCATAGGTAAACGCAAAAAAGGTGTGTGATCAGATCGTTTGTAAATGGATGGTGGTCAAGCGTTCCGATGCCGCTACCACCATCGCTCGACTGGGGCGACAGCGGCAGGTTGTCCAATCTAATGAACTTTCTTGCAAGACCGGTTTACCAAAAGCGAAGACCTGTCATGGGCACATAAACGACTCGCATTCGTCTCGACCGATCCCTACCGTCACCCTCTTGCTGCATCACCGCCAATATCGGCTCCGCAATAACTGTGGACAACGACTGAATCAAACGCCTCCGACTTTGTGATTTTTTTCACAAAGTCGGTTGTGCCAAAAGCCGCCACGTCGATTCGTGGCGGCACTTCGGAAAGGAAATCCCTTTAGGTCGTGTCATCATGCCAGGATCCAAGTCGATTGACAACGGCAAAGGCATCGCATCCGAAACGAGTCGCAGCAAGTTTTCGGGTAAGTGTGTTTATCTTCCTTTCGTAGCCAATAGCAGGTGTTAAAATCACACTAAGTTGCGGCTGCTTTGGCAATAATGCGTTGACATTGACCGCAACGCCAACGTCAGATCATCTTGTTGTTAATTCAAGGGTTTGCAGCACTATTTGCCGCCCCACTGCGCCGCCAGGTTGCTTCGTCGCTAGACCACCAAACTGCTTCCTTCCTA
>DNWZ01000827.1 GCA_003506095.1 Planctomycetaceae bacterium
CAGCCAAACGCGACATACAGCCAATAGTCTCCCTTGAGGCGGACAGCCGTTTGGTATTCGTTTGAACTTAGTGCGACGACGCCAACTCCGGCCCGTCCTTTGACCTCTATGAACCGGACCTCGATAAACGACTTTGGGTCTTCTGGATGTGGGCGACGGGAGATTAGGTCGAATCCCCGGTTTTCAGATTCAACACTTTCAACCACCCAGCCGCGGGCTTCCTCATGCGCGATGGCGAGTTGAACCGCAATACGCTCAATCTCATCGTCGCGAACCATCGGCGCGAGTTGCGGACTGGAGCGGTCGGGATGTGGAACGATCCAAGCTCGCCCCAAGTGCCCGATATCTGCTACAGCACAATGTCGCTCAAGTTCGAGTTCCCGACGTCTGGATTCGAGGCGATTGTTAAGATCGTCGAGGTGTTGCTCCGCCTGAGAAATGATTCCATCCAGCCCAGTTACGGTCTGGCCCTCAATTTGTCGATTGAGGAAGTCGCCCAACTGATTGTTTTGACGGTCGATAAGCGAATTGAGGCTGATCTCCACATGCTTGGCGATGCGGGCAACCTCGTGCTCCCGAGCGGCAGATTCCTTCTGCACCCAAGGTTCGAGCACTCTCTTGTAAAGGAACAGCTCAACCTGGCTGCGATCCGGAATCGAATCACTGGGAGCCGGCGTTCCATTGGGAGCTGGAATGATATCGTGCAGAAGCGTTGGTTCATGGACTCGCATCTCACCTAACGTCGACGTCTCAACCAAAAAAAGCCTTCTGTGTAGGGAATGGCCGCGTCCATCCTTGATCGATGCTGCGTATACATCAATCAAGCCTGGGGCGCTGCGATGCAGGTCCAAGAAAACCGCGCCACGCCGCAGCGAGTCCTCGGTTCGACTGACAACGTCTGTTCGCACGGTTTCAAAAAGCGGATGGCCAGGCGTGACCCACTCGAGCGTCGGATCTGTCCCAAGCAGGGCTTTGTCGAAGACAACCTTGCCGTATTCGCGACCGAGACGACCATAACGATCTTCCTGGCGATCGCCAATCACGACTAAGTGGCGTGGAACCTTTCCGATACGATAGACATTGCAACGATCCGACGTCCTGTCCTTGCCATCAACTCGCTTTGGATGAAGGCTAGTTTCCGGTGCAGCTGCAATGAAGAACAATTCAATTACCTCCGGTACTAACCTTCTTTCCTTGGCCTCCGCTGACTTGCCGACAATGGCGGAAAGATTTAGTTCCTTCTTCGCGAGTCCTTCGAGCGTAGACTCGGTGATCTCACGAAACCGCTCCGGACTTACGTCGCGGACGATGCGATCTTGGATTTGGTGTTCGTTCATTTGGCGAGCGTACATCTCCCGAAACAGTTTCTCCAACAGGTTCGAGGGAAAGACTTCGCCGACGACGTCGAAGACTTGATCGCTGCCGAGATCCTCTCGGATTTCCTTGAGCCGCTCGATGAGCGTTTGCAAGACGCGGCCTTCTCGCGTGTTCTGTGCAACAAAATTGAAAACGAGGCAATCCTTCTCTTGGCCGTAACGATGAATGCGTCCGACACGTTGTTCAAGGCGCACAGGGTTCCAGGGGATATCGAAATTGACCATCAACCAGCAAAATTGCAGGTTGATCCCTTCGCCAGCCGCTTCTGTTGCCACGAGCACTTGAGCTGACTCGCGAAACTCTCGTTCGGCGTAGATTCGGCTGTTGGGTGTATCACGGTCGCCAATCTTCATCCCGCCATGTATTTGGGTGAGTGTAAGCCCCCATTCACGCAACTTGCCCAGAGGGCGTTCATCTCGGCCATCTCCGGCTAGGTAGTCAAGAGTGTCCTTATGCTCAGTGAAAAGGAGCAGCTTCATCTTCGGATTGTCGAAGATGCCTTCATCCTTCAGAATCACCTTGAGCTTCAGGAGCTTTGTCTGAACATCGCGATCTTCGAGTGTTTTTGCCTGTTCAATGAGCTGTGTAAGTCGCCCGATTTCGGCCCGAAGCGCAGCCGGATCAACCGACAGCACTTCGTCTTCTAAGCGGCCAATAATGTCCTGACGCTCTTCCTCTGTAAGCTCCTCGAAGTCTTCTGGAAGTTTGCGTTCAATTTGCTCCTTCCGATAAGCGTCGGGATCATCAAGAATCTTTTGCCGACGAGCACGCATGCGATCCAGGCTGCGACGGACGGCATACACCGACGACGCCATGCGTCGTTGCAGCATAGCCATTGTAAAACCAACCGCCCGAGCGCGAGCCGACTCCTGACCGGCCGCAGCCATCGACTGATCTTCCACATATCGAGTCAGCTCATCGTAGAAGTCGAGTTCTTCACCGTTCAAATCAAAAGCTGCAGTGCGAACTTCTCTCTTCGTGAATAGCTTGTGAACTTCCCCTGTTTCGGGTGACGGAAACGTCACGAGTGCTTCTTTGGTTCTCCGTAAGTAAAACGGAGCCTCGTGGTCGCGCAATGCCTGTTGGAGGCTCTGGATGCTACCGTAAACATCCGGGTCGAGCAGCGCAAGGAAGCGTCGGAAATGATCCGGATCTCCTTTGTGTGGCGTGGCCGTCATGAGCAAATAGTGATCGGTCATCTTGGAGAGCGATTCACCAAGACGATAGGCGTAGGTCTTCCGATCCTCCGCCGGCGCGCTCATCTTGTGAGCTTCGTCGACAATGATCAAATCCCATCGAGACCGAAGCAGGCTTTCGCGGGCATCTTCGATGATTGAGACCCAAGAGACAGAGGTAATAACTTGATCGCGTTCTTGCCAAGGATTCTGCCCGTAATTGGCCCGCAGAACATCGCCGCGAATAATATCGAACTTCTCGCGGAATTTGTCTGAGAGTTCTCGCTGCCACTGAAACGTGAGGTTGGCTGGCGTGACGATTAATACACGACGAACTAGCCCGCGCGCCTTGAGTTCTTTTAGAAGCAGGCCAGCCATTATGGTCTTGCCCGCTCCCGGATCGTCTGCCAACAGAAAGCGAATGCGAGGTAGTTTAAGAAAATAGCTGTAGACGGCTTCTAGTTGATGGGGAAGCGGGTCGACTCTCGCTATTGAAAGCGAAAAGAATGGATCGTACTCGTATGCCAAACCGAGTCGCTGAGCTTCAACGCCTAAACGAAACAGGCGAGCGTCACCATCGAATGGCTCGCGTTCTGCGGAAACTGTTAATTGAGCAGTCTGTGATGCATTCAGAACGGGATCGTACGTCAAACCCGTTTTCAATCCTCGACCAATAATCTTGAGCGAATCGCCCATCGGAACGATGGCTAATACTTCGATCCGCTCGGGTAGTGTTGGTCCGCTCACCAAGCTCCCGGGTTTGATCGAGTTGTTTGCGTTCGCAGTCATCAATACGGATCTTTTTGAGTATTTGAGAACTATCTTAGTTTTCGTGATTCGTTAGGTTCGGCAGCACAGCCAGTCCGAACCCACTCGTCAACCTCATCTCGCTTGAACTTTCACAAACTTCCAACCTTATGCGCTTGCATGTTTCTGCAACCTATCCACTTGTAGGCCGTGTCTCGCTTGATCCCCAGGTAGGCCGCAATTGTTGTAGTGACAGCCACCGCTCTTCGGTAACGCTATTCATGTGATTTCTCGAGAGACAGACGACGCAAAAAACAGGAGCAACAGGCCCAAAATAGCGATACTTGTTCAATTCATCAGAATCCCTGCCGAAAGATCATAGCATGTGGGTGCCTCGTAATGTTGGGTGTTGTTACTTTCTGGCGTTTTCTGGATTTGAAACCTTGCGGTACAAATCTGTCACCACACCTTGACTCATCGACATTAGGCAGTGTTGCGGTAGTTCACGCCGCGAGTTGGCACAACTTCAGGCGACCTCCAGGGTCACCGTTGTCGAAAAAGTCCGCTTTCTCGAATTCGACCAACCGGCACCTCCCCCACGTCGCGCACCCGCAGAACATCGTTTCGGCCCGTTTAGCGGGTGCCGGATGAAACCCGAATTCGCTGGGTGCCGCCAAGAATGAGTGTCGGGAATAGCTGTCGCCCCGTCCGCTAGTCCCCTTTTGGTTCTGGCTGGCAAGCCGCCGAGAATCGGCGAGGCCAGCGGGCTGAATCGATTTTTGAGAAGAATTTGGACGTCGCAGGATCGCTCTGAGCGACCGAAATGCGATTTTCTCAGATTCTCATGCCCGGTTTTGTGTTAACTGGGATTTGACAAAATAGGCAATCTGTGGTGCCTAGCGAAGGCAAAAACGTCGTTTTTGTGTTAACTGGCAACCCCCTACGCGGGGGAGAGACTCTGAGAGCGTTTCAAAACGTGCGATTTCGCGTGCGAAAAGTTGCGATATCGCATGCGATTTTTGAGAGCGTGGTAGGGGACCGAGAGTCGGCCAGACCTCAAAAATGCCGTAATAAACGCGAAAAACCGGGGGTTTGTGGCCTCCGGTTTCGTGTGTTTACTGAGCGACTATCGCTAGTTCGCAAATCAAACGAGCTCCCCCGGTAGGACTCGAACCT
>DNWZ01000724.1 GCA_003506095.1 Planctomycetaceae bacterium
TCGATGTGTACAGCGAAACGTAATCCGGAACCTTGCTTTCCAGCCGCCCCAGTTCACGAGCGACGACAGCACCGATGTCAGGATACTTGACACCGGGATCGCCCAGGCGGCCGCATTCCATCAGTGCGGCACCGGTGCCGTGGTCAGCGATCTTGGTGTTCAGCGATCGGATGATCGCGGTATGCTGCATCCGCTTGGCCAGTTCGGGCAACAATTCGCTGATGTGGATCCCGGCAACGTTTGTCGGAATCGCACGGAACGGACCGCCGGTTTTCGCTCCCGGTTTTGGATCCCACGTTTCGAACTGGCTGGCACCACCGGCAAGCCACAGCAAGATCACTCGCTTGTTCTGTTTCTTCAATTCGCTGGCCAATGCCTCACTGCGCAGCCCGTGGATGGCCGTCATGTCAGCGACCGAACCGGCCGTCACACCTGCCGCAGCCGCAGACAAAAATCGACGTCGCGACAGACCGTTTTCTTGCGGACCCAGGCCGCTGTTACTCGATGCCATGATTATGTTCTCCGCTTAGTTTCCCGCAGGTTGGTCAGTGATTGAATCGAAGTTCGGGGCCGGCTAGCAGCGCCCAGGTCAGCGACCGGAGTGATTCCAGTCGGTCGGTGTTTTCTCTCTGTATCCAAGCAGTCGCCGTCTGCATTTCCTCATCAGACGGTTTGCGATTGAGCACCGTGACCCACAATTGCTCAACCGACTGCGAAGCGTCTTCGATCGATTTCAACTTGCCCAGGATACGGTCGCCGCCATCGCGCAGCAGGTCTTTCGTGATCCGATCGTTGTTGCTGAAAAAGAGCGCTTCGTCGACAGCGATTTGAAAGTTCTCGCCCGGTTGCTCAAATTCGCGGGTCCAACCGCCAGCTTGATTTTCCAGATCATTTCGCAGCTTGTTCCACGCGACCGAATCTTCCGGCGATGGCCAATTGTCCGGCGAACGGATGACAACCATCAATGAAGCGGCCAACTGGCGAGGCGTGAGCGCTTTGGTCGAGGCAAAGGCATAAGTCGAAGCGGCCGGCGGCGTTTCGTCAGCTGTCCACTCGCTCGATCTGGCATACGCTTGGCTGAGCGCAATGCCACGGATCAAACGTCGCAGGTCATATCCACTCGCGACAAAGTCGCGGGTCAACCAATCGAGCAATTCGGGATGGCTGGCTGGGTTTGCCTCATGCAACTGATCTGGCGGATCGACCAACCCCAGACCCATCAATCGCAACCAAGTTCGGTTGACGATGTTCTTTGCTAAGAATCGTTCCTTGTCATCACGGATCGCAAGTTCGGCCAATTCGCGCCGAGGGCTGAAGCTGGCGGAAATCACATAGCCGGCGTTCTCATCCCGCTCAAGCTTTTGGATCTGCTGTTCCAGTTGCTTGCGTTCATCGTCAGCAAATTTCGGCGTTTTATCTTCGGCGACCGATCCGTTGAGGAACATCAGCGTCGCCGATTTCTCTTCGCCTTCGGTCGTCTTGAACTTCACTTCGCCGAACGGCTTTTCAGAAATCACATTCTTGCGAGTAATGAATGTCCGCTGAAAAAATGCTTGCATCCCATAGAAATGGTCCTGCTTCCAAGCTTCGACCAATGGGTGATCATGGCACTTCGCACAACTGACGTTCACACCAAAGAACAGCATCGCCGTGTCGTTGGTCAAGTCGTCCAAATCGCGAACCCGTGAGGAGACAAACTGCATCGCCCCTTTCTCAACGCCATCGGCTTGGCGGGCGGCCAGCATGTCACGAAACATCTGGTCCCAAGGACGTTTTTGACGAACGGCCCACAGCAGGTACTCACGGAACTCGCCATCATTGGGTCGATTGGCCAGAAGCAGTTCATCCAAACTGTTCCGCAAGTGAAAGTCGAAGTCCGACGATTCCATCACTCGATCAACCAGCATGTCCCGACGGACCGTTTCAGGTTGGTCAAAGTACCACTGAAACTCCTTTGCCGTCGGTACGCGACCTGCTAAATCGAGCATCGTGCGTCGCAGCACGGTTGCGTCGTCAGCCATCGGCCTCGGCTCGATCGACCGCGATTGCAGCTTTTCGTCGATGTAGTGGTCAACAGCGACCGCGACCTCGGTATTTGGCGGCAGAAGCTCTTGCGATTTTATGCCGTTAAATGCCAAGGAACTGGCAATGATGAACACAAATCGCGGCAGCAGATGCATGAGGTCAACACGCATGGGAAAGCCAGCAGGTGGGATGGGAGGAGGGGGTGTTGGGTCAGGTGGGTTATCGATTGTAACCGACTGAAGCGGGCAGAGTCATCAACAATTTCAAAAACGTTTGTGAGAAATCACGGCGAGTCGCGGACCGCGCGGCTTTCGTGGACTGCAAACGATCGTAAATGCCTGTCCCCTCCGGTGGAGGCGTGCCTCGGCGGTGGCGTTGATTTTACGCCATATTTCAGCGTATCGACCTTCTTCGATTTTGTTCGCTCTAGCCACGCAGCAGCGCGATCAGGTCGAGAATTTCCTCACGGGTGAGCGTGTCGACAAGGCCATCGGGCATGGGCGAACGGGTTCCCGGGACAGACGCTTCGATCTCGACCCGATCGATCACCACGGTGTTGCCAGTCGTCGAATCAACTTCAATGGTCAGTTGGTTCTTGCTGACACCGACGGTTCGGCCTGAAACGAGTCGCCCATCTGACATCAGATAGTTCGTGTTCAAATACTTTGGGTCAACTTGTCTGGACGGATCGATAATCGATTCCAGCAGCGCTCGGCCATCAAGGCGTTTGCCGACGTGGGTCAGGTCCGGACCTATGAAACTTCCACGTTGGCCGATGCGATGGCACGTCAGGCAGTTCGCGGCCGCTAGGGCCCGTTCTCCCTGTTCCTTTGTCCGTTGGTTCGGCAGCAATTTGCTGGCATCCTCCACAAGGTCTTCAAGCGTCCATTTCTTAACAACAGGTCGAATCGGCTGCGTCGATTCCATGGTTTCAGGCAATGGCTGGCTTAGACGTTCCCAGTCGCCAGCCAGTTCGTCCTGCAGCGATGATGATAAGATCGCTTGAAAATCGTTTTTCAGATTTCGCCAGTGCGTCTCAACCAATTTTCCGCCGGTGTAGCGACGACTCTTTTCCAGCCAGTTGACCACACGTTTCGCACTGTCGAGATCCCACCCGACGCTAACGTGACTTAACGTCTTTGCATACTGAAATTGCTCTTCTTGAGTGGTGGATTGTTCCAATAAATCGATCGACTTTGCCAGCACGGTCGATGATTGAAGCTTGACCAGCAATTCTTGAAGTAGCCAGTTGGTTGAAAAGTCGTTGTCTGGGATCAGGGGATCTAAGTCTGCGAGCAATCGCTGCTGCACCGCTTCGCTGGGAAGTCCGTGTCGCGCGATGGAGACTTGAAGCGTCCGCAGCGGCAGCAATCGATCTTGTGATTGCAGTTTGGACCATTGGAAACCAACCATGTGATCATAGATCGCTGCTTGATCTGCCGTTTCACCGATTCTTGCTAAGGCCAGTAATGCGGTTCGCTTGGCGATCGAGTCAGACGCTGATAAAGCCCGATCTCGCCAGGATTCGATCGGTTGATTTTCCAGTGCGATACGTGCGGCGTGCCTGATCCATAAATCTTCATTGCCAAGATTTTGCCAAATGAACTCGATCTCGTTAGCGGCGATCCGTTGATGATAGGTTTCCAGTTGATGTCGAAGTCGACGGGAATCGTCGTCGGTTGTTGCAATGGGGGAAGCCAGCGGTTCGCCGGTCCATGTGACACGATACAATCCCGACTGCGAACCGCG
>DNWZ01000216.1 GCA_003506095.1 Planctomycetaceae bacterium
TCGCAATCATCCAACCCAGCAAACTTGAAGCGGTAAAGGAAGCCTTGACCAAAGTTGAGGTATTTCGACTTACTGTGATGGATTGCCAGGGCTTTGGTCGCCAGAAAGGCCAAACCGGAGCCTACCGTGGACACGAGTTCAGTGTCAATCTACTGCGCAAAGTGCAACTGCAGATCGCAGTCAACGAACCGTTTGTCCAACCGACGATCGATGCCATCTTAGAAGGCGGGCGTTCCGGCCCTGGTGGCGAAATCGGCGACGGTAAAATCTTCGTTCTGCCGATGGACGATTGCATCCGAATCCGCACCGGTGAACGCGGTTCGGAAGCGATATAGGCTTTCCCGCCTATTTAATTTCCAGAGGCATGCTTCCCTGGCCGTACTTTTTCCCCTTGGCGCATTCCATCGTCAGTTCCAAACGGTATTTGCCCGCCGTCAATTGTGCGGGTAAGTGCATTTGGTAGGCAATGAAGTAGTCTCGCAAGTAGTGATCGCAGCGTTGTCGATCAGTCGGCAGCACTTGGCCAGCAACCTTTGTCCCTTGGTCGTTGAAGATTTCGTAACTGCCTTGGAGTTCGGTTTCGTAGCCGTCAGCGGTTTTTTCAGCGACGAAGTTATCGATTTCGCAGTAGAGGATCACTTTTTGCCCCGGATCAAATCGAGTGGTCGCAAACCGCTTCACCTGGCCATAGCTGATGATTTCATTGCAGAGGGCGAGCGAGTTTACCTCAAGTTGTTCCGTCGCTTCGGATAAATGCCGTGTCGCGGTTCGGTATGGCGACAAGGCGGCGGCGAATCGGCGGCTGGCGACAGGATGCCCATCCGGATCGGTCATCTTCCAAACGGCTAGCAGATTGTGTCGTAAAAATTCCTGTTCCGGCTTCGTCAGCCCTTCCATTGCCAAGACCGCCGAGTCGGGATCGCCCGACAACACCAAGGCATAACGCCTTGCGAGGTCACGGCGAAACCGATCACCGTCAGATTCACCCGGTTCGGCCTTCGAAAGAGCCGAAACCATCTGCTTGAAGAGTGCGTTTTTATCCAAATTGGTTGGCGGCTGGCCTTCGATGCCCGTCGCTGGCATCACCATCGCATTGGCCGGCGCCCCACTGACCAACGCAGACGGTTCGGCATTAATACTGCTTACTTTGGCAACTGAATTCTCAGCGTCCGCAGTCGCGACAACCGCCTGAGCAATGGGGGCGGGCTGTTGGTCACCATTGGAGCTAGGCGCTGCAGCCGTCGGTGTTGCCGAGCTGGCCAAAAGTGCATCAGCCGAAGCGGATTGGGGCTGGACAGACTCACTTGGCGACGTGGATGCCAACCGGGTTGGCAACATCGATGAATCTTCAATGACATCTGGAAGGCTGGGAAGCTTTTCCAAAGATTGTTTCAGTTGTTCTGTGATATCAATCGGGTTTGCAGAGGTTTTCGCCCTCACACTTGCCGCCGCTATCAATTGCCGAATCGCTTGCTGCTGCACCTCGGGCGGACTGCCACGAAACGCGGCCAATAGATCTGCCAATTCCGCGTCATCCAGCCCTGCAGCTTGCATCAGTTGAGCTTCGGGGGAACTCAAATCGATCGTTGAACCAGCTTGTTTCGATTCTGGCGGCTTGTTCGCGACCGCTCGCTGTGTCCGATCGTCAATACCAAGATCACTCAGCGATTCGATCACCGGCTCTGGGTTATCAATGCTCGGCTCCTGGCCGGTTTTGGTCGCGACTCCTGCAATCGCCGGTTTTGTGATACCAGAACGTGACAAACGTGTTTCCGGAGCAACATCCAACGTGTCTTCGCCGCCGAAATGTCGGCTAATTTGAACATTTTTGTCCATGGGGACGCCCATCTTGCAGCCGGCAGCAACAACCGCCACCAAGACGACGATCTGGTTCCATTTGTCAAATATTGAAGACATAAGCGCCTCGCAGCCTTTATCGCGATTCCTTCACACAACCGCCGCGAAGCGTAGGAAATCGGTCGAAAGCGTCGCAATGTCAAACCGGCACGAATCATCATCTCAAACCGCTCGCCCCCATGCACCTGCACGCCCGCACAGACCCCATCCCCTGGTGAATACCTGCCTCATCGACGTCTTGCATCCGAAGCGATACACTAACGGCCCTGTTGAACCAGCATTTTTGGCCATTTTCAGCCGAACATAAAGCGATTTTCATGAGTGACGCGCCCGAGCCTTCTCCCACGCCTGAATCTCGTCCCGAGCAACCCGCTCCCGATTCATATGTGGCCAAAGCGGCCAATTCGGAGTACACCGACAAAGACCTGCAACACCTGTCCGACCTCGAGCACGTGCGAGAACGACCGGGGATGTACATCGGTGATACGTCGACTCGCGGACTGCACCACTTGATCTATGAAGTCGTCGACAATTCGATCGACGAGGCGATGGCAGGATTTGCCAAAAGCGTTTCTGTGATCATTCACACCGATGGTAGCGTCACGGTCGAAGACGATGGCCGTGGCATTCCCGTCACGCGTCACGACCAACTTTCCGAGGAACTCGAACGCGACGTCAGTACGCTCGAAGGCGTGATGACAGTCCTCAAATTCGGCGGCAAGTTCCAAAAAGGCGCTTACCAGACCAGCGGTGGTCTGCACGGCGTCGGCGTCACGGTTGTTAACTTCTTATCGCAGTGGTGCGAAGTCGAAGTTAGCCGCGACGGATCGACCTGGACGCAGGGTTACGAGCGCGGGGTTCCCACCGCACAAATCAAACAAGGTCGACCGACGAAAAAATCTGGCACTAAAACAACGTTCAAAGCCGACGGCCAAATCTTTCAACAAACCAAATACGCGTTTGACACTGTCTACAAACGATTGCAAGAACTCGCATTCCTCAACTCCGGCGTTCAAATCAAGTTTCTTGATGAACGCAACGGCGAAGGCGGCGACTTTAAATACGAACGCGGCATCGTCGAGTTTGTCGAACACCTCAATCGCGCCAGCGATGTTTTGCACAGTGACGTGATCCATTTCATCGGCGGACGCGAAGGCGTCGAATACGAGATCGCACTTCAGTACAGCACCGAGTTCACCGAGAATACACAATCTTATGTGAACAACATTCATACGATCGAAGGCGGTACCCACGTCAGCGGTTTTCGCTCGGCATTGACCCGAACGATCAACAACTATGGCAAGAAAGAAGGGCTTTATAAGACGACGACACCCGCCGGCGACGACTTTCGCGAAGGCCTGACTGCGGTGATCAGCGTCCGAGTCCCGCACCCCCAATTCGAAGGCCAGACGAAAACAAAGCTCGGCAACGGCGAAGTCGAAGGCATTATTAATAATGGTGTCGGCGAACTGCTGGCAAAGTACTTAGAAGAAAACCCGAAGACCGCCAAGACAATCGCACGCAAAGCCTTGCTCGCCTATGAAGCACGCGAAGCGGCCCGCAAAGCGAAAGACTTGCTGCGAAAGCGAAAAGATGCTCTAGGCGGCGGCGGCTTGCCCGGCAAGTTGCGCGATTGCATCAGCAAAAATATGGAAGAATGCGAAGTCTACCTCGTCGAAGGTGACTCNNACGGATGCGCGAGTTCCAAGCGATTCTGCCGCTGCGCGGTAAGATCATCAACGCGTATAAGAGTCGCGAAGATAAGGTTCTTGCCAATGAAGAAGTGCAATCGATGATCCAAGCAATCGGCACCGGCATTGGCGCCGATCAAGACCTCAGCAAACGGCGTTATAACAAAGTCGTTATCATGACCGACGCCGATGTCGACGGCAGCCACATTCGCACACTCTTGCTCTGTTTCTTCTATCGCCAAATGTACCAACTGGTCGCCGGCGGACACGTCTATGTTGCCCAACCACCGCTGTTTCGCGTGGTCAAGGGCAAAGAAAAGTATTACGTGCAAACCGAAGAAGAAATGAAGACGCAAATGCTTCAGCGCGGTTTGACCGGAACCAAATTGGTCTGTGAAGATGGCCGCTCCGCCGAAGGGACCAACATGGAAAAACTCTGCGTTACGCTCGCGTCGATGGAAGATGCCATCATCGCGATGGAACGGCGCGGAGTCAGCCTTCGCGCTCACTCGTTGCGATTCGATCCGGCGATTGGCAAGTTGCCCACTCTTCACCTGTTTGTCGGCAATCAAGACCATTGGTTCTATGATTTGGAACAGGCCGAAACTTTCATAACCCAAAACGGCTTGACGCTCGACACCGATCAAGCCGCTGAGGACGATAGCCAGACCGAAGATGGGACTGGATCGGAAACCGACAGACCGGACCCCATTGCACCTGAAAAGATTGCCCATTTGGTCGAACTGCACGAAGTCCGAACGATCAATGCGGGACTGAAGGATATGGACCCGCTCGGTTTTGGTATCGATGATTTGGTGCCAGCGGACCGGACCGGTTCGACCACGTCGCGATTCGAATTGGTCAAAGAAGACAACAGCCGCGGATTAGAAGATTTGCGTGGACTTTTGCCCGAAGTCCGTTCCGCTGGTGAAAAAGGCTTGCAACTGACCCGGTTCAAAGGCCTCGGTGAAATGAACGCAGAGGAATTGCGAGAAACGACTCTCGATCCCGCCAATCGAACTCTTGTACAGGTCAACCTGCCTGATGCCGGGGCTGCTGACGAAATGTTCCGATTGCTGATGGGCGATAAGGTCGAACCACGCCGCGAGTTCATTGAAAAGCATGCCTTGGATGTTCGCAACCTGGACGTCTAGGCAACGATCGACGCCACCATGACCAACGGATTCCATTCATCCAGGCATTTCGCGTGCCGCCGCACGCGAGAAGAGAGTTCGTTGGACGTCGTTCCGGTAAGATCCCGTAAGACCCTCTGCCCGCGGTCGCCATCAAGCGGTCGCTGGTTCGTCGATATCTTTCAACGATCGTCCCAGTCGCTTGCGAGCGTTTCCCGCCGGCGCTGTCGCCCCGGTGACCCGTTTCTTTTCGCCCTTTTCGCTCGCCATAAAGGCCGCGACCCCGGGGTGAATGTCGTCCGTTTCTGCCGGTGTGCCCAACTGTTCAATCGCATCGCTGACGCCCAACAGTACCGACTGCCGGACTCCATCGCGAATCCAGTCAAAAAAGTTAACGCTCATATTTTGCAGTCCCTTGCCAAGAAGTGCGGCCGCGAATCCCACTGACGCGGCCCTAAATTGGGTCTTAAGCTTTGTTGCCCGATCGCGTCCAGAGCAACGCGTCTGTCGTTTGAAGCGAAGGGCCCCTAATTGGTTTATGATTGGCAGGGTGCGTGTAAAGTGCGATAAAATCGCCGTCGATCCAGCGCCGGTTTCTCCGCCGGTTTGATCATTCCGCAAAACGTTTCGATCCGTTCGCTTTCCCGGCCGAGGGCCAGAATCTTGTTTTCAAAACGCATGCCTTTGGGAGCTGCCGCCAATTTCTGTCGTCGGTTTGGGACCGGAATGCGCGCTGGTGTCGACGTTTTGCGACTTTTGAACAACGAGACCAAGCACGGTACCGCCAAACAAAAAAATGCGATGGCAGACCTGCACCAGGCAATTCGCGACGGTGAAACGTTGCCCGATGCGATGAAGCAGCAGGACGGATACTTTCCGCCACTGATGATAGCAATGGCCAGCGCTGGCGAGACGACCGGAAAACTCGACCGCACGATGTTAACGTTGGCTGGGCACCTAGAAGAACGCCTCAAGATTCGCCGCGAGTTCTATCGTCAAATCAGTTGGCCGATGCTGCAATTGGTGGCGGCGGTCAACATTCTGGCACTCTTGATTTACATCTTGGGCGTCTTAACCCCAGCATCCGGTGGCGAAATGTTCGACCCGACCGGCTTCGGGTTGCGAGGCGCTGGCGGCGTGCTGAAGTTTTACAGCTATGTCTTGGCGGTTGGACTGTTGATCGTCGGCGGCATTGTCGCGTTCCAAAGAAACCTCGGTGGTGTTCACAATCTGATTCCGCTGCTGTACCGCGTTCCTGTCGCGGGACCGGCGCTGCAAACGATCACACTATCGAGATTCATTTGGACGCTAGCCTTGTCGCTGGATGCCGGGATCGGTCCGATTCGTGCGATTCACTTAGGGCTCGATTCGACCGACAGCGATTTTTATCGATCGGCCAAAGAGGATGTGGAGAAGTCGATTCGAGGTGGCAAGACGATGAGCGAAACGTTGTTGGCCACCGGCATTTTTCCAGAAGACTTTATCACAGCGATCGAAGTCGCCGAAATCTCAGGCACCGATGCCGAAGCGATGCAACACCTAGCGGCGGATTACGACGACCGGGCACGGCGGGCGATGCAAACCTTAGCCACCGTTGCCAGCCGAGCGATCGGAGCCGCTGTAATGATCACCCTGATTTTCTTAATCTTGCGAATGGCGATGACGATCACCGGCGGCATCAGCGACGCCCTGCAGCCTATCTGAGCATCGCTTTTCAACTTTCCAAAAGAGCGGTGATCGGCTTTCCGTCGCTCAAGAACATCGGTCGCCCGATCGGCGTTTGCAATTCGAGCCCCGGGTCGATGCCTAACGCCACCATCATCGTCGCGTGAATATCCGAAACCGAGACAGGATCGCTGACACCGTCGGCTGGCTTGTCGGGTTTAAAGTCTGCATCGCTAGCGGTAGCACCATACACACTGCCACGACGTATACCGCAACCAGCTAGCATCACCGAAAAACCATGCACCCAGTGGTCGCGACCTTCGGCGGGATTGATCTGCGGCGTGCGCCCGAACTCGCCTGCGATCACAACCAGCGTGGTATCCAGCAGGTCGCGAGCTTTCAGTTCTGTGATTAACGCAGCGGCCGCTGGATCGAGCGTTGCACACGCGCCGCTTTGCAATGAATGATTGTTGATGTGGGAATCCCATGCCCCTAAGGTTACTTCCACACACCGCACGCCGACCTCAACCAAACGGACCGCAGCCAAACAACCGCGTCCGAATGGCGTATCGCCGAACGGTTGGCGGGTCGATTTGGGTTCTTCGGAGACGTTGAATGCACCGAGCTGTTCGCTCGTCATCATGGTCAGCGCGGCGTGCGTCATCGCGGCATGCAATGTTTTCTGACGATCGAGGTCGACCAATCGCCGACGGCTAAAGCGTGCTTCGGCAATTTCTAAAAGGTCTTCAACGCGTTGATCGAAACGACCGTCATCCACGCGCCGCTGAACATCAGGAACCGGGTTCGCAGGATCGTAGACCTTAAAGGCGTCGAAGTGAGCTCCCAGATAACCGCCTCGCGAGGGATTGCCGCCCGGCAAGATCGAAACGTGTCGAGGAATGTCAGCGCCAAAATCGCTTTGATGGCACAAGATCGATCCGATCGAAGGATGAATTAAGGTCGGATCTGGGCGATACCCGGTCTTTATATTATAGATCGCCCGCTCATGGTCACCTTCTTTACCGACGACACTTCGCACCAGCGATCCGTGGTGCATCTGCAGCGCCAACTGGGGCAGAGTGTCTGCGATTTCAATCGCTGACACTGAGGTTTGAATTTTCTTTACACTGCCACCCATGCGTCCACCAGGATGTGGGTCAAAGGTTTCCAGCTGACTGGGCCCACCTTCCATCCACAACAAAATGACCGATTTGGGACGCGCCAGGTCGGCGTTTGGCGATGCGGCATCGGCGGCGAGCGCATGAGCGAGTGAACCGAAGAATGGCAAACCCGCGGCAGTTTGCAACAGGGATCGACGCGTCAGGTGGGCACGCGTGCCGCAATGGTAAGGATGTGTCATCGATCGATTCCCAGGTTTAGTGGTTCCACGAAAATTCGCTGCTGTTGGTCAAGACCCAAAACATATCTTCCAAAAACTTCTCGCGTGGACGCCTCGCTTGCGGGTTAGTCAACCCAACCACTTTCTGACGCGCAACCTGCCGAAGTCTCGCTTTGGGATCTTGCGAATCCGAAACGCTCCCTTGCAATCGATCACTATAAATCGCGGCTTCCTCTGGATCTGGCAAACGATTCAATACGCAAAGATAAATGTTCTCGATCGCTTCTGCATCCGATCGCGAAAACATGTTGATGTGCGAAGTCGAATTGAGCAGCGGATTAGATTCGCCGTGTTCACGAACCAATTCGCCGTTGAGCATCAGCAGTCGCTGGGTGATCGTAACGGATTCTTGTTCAAACTCGTCTTCGCCGATATCGCCATAGCGAGTGACAAAGTCGTTCATTCCACCAAACTTTTGCAATTGAACAACTAACGATGAATCACGATCGACTGTTTTAACTCGGGCGGCCTGGATGACGCTCGCAGCGACTTGTTCGGGGCGTAACCGGGCAAGCGGAAACACACTCCAGTTTGCTTCATGAGCGGGTGTGATTTCAAAATCAGCTTCACTGGAAAGCTGAAACGCACGTGAGCCAGCAATCACGCGAATCAAATGCCGCAGGTCATAGCCGGAGCTGACCAATTCCTCCGCCAACACTTTCACAGCTGGGTGCGGAGGTTGATCCAACCTCAGATCGTCGACCGCATCGGTCAGCGCTCGTCCGAACATCAATGCCCAAACCCGGTTGACGATGGCATAGGAGAATTGATCGTTTTCGGGGTGGGTTAGCCATACGGCAAGTCGCTGTCGAGCGTCACCTTCGGTTGGCAAAAGATGCTTATTAAACGGAACCGCAGGTTCGACAGTCACGGCTTCGTCCGTATCTAGGAACTGATAATCATAAGGGTGCTGAACATCACGAATGCCTTGTAAACCATTGAATCGCGCCGACGAGTAAAAGGCCGCCAATGAGTGAAAATCTTGTTGAGTGCCTTCTCGCAACTCCCCTTTTTCGCCGAGCGATGCGTTGCCCAGAAAATCGTCATGGCACTGCAAACAATCGATTCTTAAACCCAAGAAGGCACGCGATGTTCGCGCTGCCAATCGAATCGGATCGGGCTGGCCCTGTTCGTCGCTGTCCATGGTCACCGTTAGGAAGTTCACTTCGGGCCGATCGGTAGGCAGGCCACGCCCGGTGACCATTTGGCGAACGAGGACGTCGATGCGGCGATTGGTGGCGATCGCGTCGCTGAGCCAAAGCCGAAAACGCCGACGTCGATAAGTGATAAACGGCCCTTCGCTCGCGCCGACAACCGTACGGGTCCAGCGTTCAGCCCAATAATCGTGGTGACGAGGATCTCGAAGCAGACGCCCTATCTGGTATTGCAAACGCTGCTGTGCAGGCAGTGATTGCAACACTCGAATCTCCTCCAGCGGTAACCCCGATCCGACTAGCGCAAGCGACAGTCGGCGAGAGATCGTCAGCCAATCGGCCTCGGATGCGACTTCAACACCCTTTTCAGTCCAGATCGCTGAAAACGCGGCATCCAGATCGTCGATCGCCTGCTCAACCGACGGATCATCCGGTTGCCGAACCGATGCGGCAGGCAATTGCGGCGGTTCGGTGGCCGACGATACCGCTACGGTAACGTCGCTCAAGCTTGCTGATTCAATTCCGTCAGCCGGCTTTGTCCAACGGCCCCTGTCGATTCCACCAACACGCTCATCCAAACCGGTCGCCAGATAACCCACAACACCGACTGAAACCGCAGCCAGCAACGTGATTCGTTTCAGAAAGTGGGCAATCGCTCGAAACATGGTGTTATAGCGGGGGAAAATCCGGAGCCAGCATTTTAGAGTGTTATTCGCTTGATGCGGTGATATCTTGGCACCCTAGCGATTACAATTTTTCAGAAAAGATAAGGGTAAACTGTCCCCGCATTGCCAAGCGATCTTGTTCAGTGACCGGTGTAGTTTCATTACGAAAACGCTTTACGAAGTTTTGTTTTTACCAAATCTCCGTTCGGTTCGACCGCCGAATGGTCCATGAACAACCAAAAATGATTTTTCCTGAACCAAAACCCCTGTCTCGCACCCTCGCTGGCTATCTCATCGGGCCTGCGGTACTAGCGACCCAATGTGTCACCCGCCATCTTTGCATGATCCTCTTGCCGTGGCTTGCCGCAACACAATCGGCAACCTCGCAGGGCACGGCTGTCCAGTACGAAAGGGCCACCAATTTGGGCTCACTTTTACGTGGCGGTGTTCACAATGAATCGATCGAGCTGACCTGGTTCGGCGATCAGGATCGTTACGCACATTTCCAAGTCGAATCGCGAAATACCGCTGCACAAACGATGGTGGTCGATACGTCCACGGGCGAGATTCTGCCTGCAGAACAATGCGAAGCATACGTCAGCGAGTTTGGCAGCGACGCCGACCCGTCCGTCGGCGGGTTGAAATCGATGCAGCGATTACAGCCATCGGTTGCAACCGGTGGGTCGACCGAAATCCTCTTCGAGAATCGTTTGAAGAATCCAGTAAAATTGTTTTGGAATAATACTTCGGGGCAATTAACCGAATATGCCACAATCGCGGCCGGAGCCTCGCATCGCCAGCACACCTATGCCGGTCACGTCTGGGTGCTCAGCGGTGAAAAGGACCGGCCCCTTGGTGCGGTTCGGGCTCGCGACAGTTCATCACGGTTCGTTCTAGACGAAACCACTCAACCGCCCACCACGAACACGCCACGCCGACGAAATCGACGAGACCGCGAGCAATCAGCCGAAGGGGTTGTATCGCCCGACGGCGCTCACCGTGTCGCGATTCGAGCTGACAACGTGGTGCTGATTAAGGTTGCCGACGAAAGCGAACAAATCCTCACAACCGATGGCGATGCCCAGAATGATTATCGCATGCCCGTATGGTGGTCGCCCGATAGTAAGCACTTCGCTTTGTTCCGCACCCAACTTGGCGATCGACGCGAAGTCACGCTGGTCGAATCATCGCCCAAGGATCAACTGCAACCCAAAACCTCCGTATTCGGTTACGCAAAACCAGGCGACACGCTCGACCATCCCCGATTACAAGTTTTCGGCATCGACGGTGTTACGCATCATACGATTGATCCGATGGTCGCAGCGAACCCTTTTGATGTTACCAATGTCAATTGGCACCGCAACGGACAATCGGTTCGGATGGTCTACAACCAACGTGGCCATCAACGCTTAGCGGTCCTAGCGATCGATGTCGCCGACGGAAAAACGCGTGCGATCGTTGACGAAGTCAGCAAAACATTCGTCGACTACGCCGGCAAAAAATTCTTGCAATTCATCGATGACCGGGATGAAGTGATTTGGATGAGCGAGCGAAGCGGCTGGAATCATTTGTATTTGATCCGCCAATCGACCGGTGAAGTGATTCGTCCCATCACCTCTGGCGAATACGCAATCCGCGAAGTGATCAGTATCGATACCGATCGACGAACCGTCTTGGCAGCCGTTGGCGGATTCTATCCCGACCAAGATCCTTATCATCTTCATCTGGTGCGATACTCATTGGATGATGACACGGTCGTCCCGCTGACCGACGGCGACGGCAATCATAGTTGGCAGTTTTCTCCCAATGAACAATTCCTGGTCGCGACCTACAGCCGCGTTGATTTACCGCCGGTAACGGAATTGCGATCAATGGTGGACGGCAAACGGATCACAACGCTTGCCACCGCTGACGCAACTGAGTTTGCCGACGCAGCGGGCAGCCTGCCACGTCGTTTTGTTGCCAAAGCACGCGATGGCAAGACCGACATTTATGGGATGATTGTGTTTCCGCATGACTTTGATCCGAAATCGGATAAACGTTATCCGGTCTTGGAACTGATTTACGCTGGGCCTCACGCGGCCCATGTGCCAAAATCATTCGGACGCTTCATCGACTTGCGCAAAACGGCGGACCTAGGCTTTATCGTGGTCCGCATCGATGGCATGGGCACGTCGCATCGCAGCAAGGCGTTTCACGACGTTTGTTGGAAGAACATTGCCGACGCAGGGTTCCCCGACCGAATCGCATGGATGAAGGCGGCGGCAAAGGAGATCCCGCAAATGGACCTCGATCGGGTCGGAATCTGGGGCGGTTCGGCAGGCGGACAAAACGCGATGCGAGCACTGATTGATCATGGTGATTTTTATAAGGCTGCGTTCGCCGATTGCGGCTGCCATGACAACCGAATGGATAAAATCTGGTGGAACGAATTGTGGATGGGATGGCCGATCGGTCCGCATTATGAAGATCAATCCAACGTAACCGGTGCTCATAAGGTTACTGGAAAATTGATGCTGTCGGTCGGCGAACTGGATCGAAACGTCGATCCCGCTTCGACCATGCAAGTCGTTAATGCGCTCATCAAAGCGGACAAGGATTTCGAACTGTTGCTGATCCCAGGGGCCGGCCACGGAGCGGGCAGCAGTCCTTACGGTGATCGACGAAGACTCGATTTTTTTGTTCGACACCTTTGGAACACCGAGCCGCGACAATGAACGATTCGCCAATCTCAATCGATGTTGATGCAGATCGATTGATCAACGAATTAAATCACTTGGCGACACTGAGCGATTGCCCCGAGCCGCCTCCAGCGGTCACTCGCGTCGTGTTCACCGAAACCGATCTCAAGGCGCGAGCGTATCTGCGATCTCTCTATGAAGAGGCGGGTTTGCAAGTCCGTGTCGATCCGATCGGGAATACATTCGCCAGGTGGATTGGCCGGGATGATACGTTACCCGCGGTCGCTACGGGATCGCATACCGATGCGATTCCACATGCCGGAATGTATGACGGGACGGTCGGCGTGTTGGGCGGCCTGGAAGCGATCCGCAGCTTGATGCGATGTCGGTTTTCGCCGCGACGCTCGATCGAGTTGGTGATGTTCACTTCCGAAGAGCCAACGCGGTTCGCAATCGGCTGCACCGGCAGCCGAGCGATGGCTGGTGCGATGTCGGTCGATCGGTTGTCGCAATTAATGGATGCGTCAGGCGATTCTTATGATGCAGTGCGACAGCGCAGCGGATTTACCGGTTCAATTTACGACGCCATCTTAGCACCGGGGCATTATGCTTCGTTTGTCGAATTGCATATCGAACAAGGGCCTGAGCTCGAAGCCGATGGAATCGACATCGGCGTCGTTACTGCGATCGCGGCGCCAGCAACTTATGCCTTTCAGGTCGACGGCCAAGGTGGCCACGCTGGCGCCGTTCTGATGCCGCGACGCAAAGACGCATTGTGCGCAGCGGCGGAGATGGTGACTGCGATCGAATCGGCGGCCCATGGCAGTAACCGTTGCGACCTGGTCGCGACGGTTGGTGAATTGACCGTCCATCCCGGTGCGGTCAATTCGATTCCGTCGCGGGTGCGATTTACAATGGACATTCGCGATATCGACGCGGCAAACCGCAACGGTGTGATCGATAACCTTCTAGAGACGATTGATACAATCGCCCGACGGCGAGGCGTGACCGTTGAAGTCGATTGTCACAATTGCGATCCACCAGCGACATGTGACAATGCCGTCATCGCCTGTATCACACAAGCCTGTCAGACCAGCGGCGTATCACATCAAAGGATGATCAGCCGCGCTTATCACGATTCCTTATTCATGGCTCGCATCTCACCGGTGGCCATGATCTTCATCCCCTGTCGTGGCGGGGTTTCGCATCGCCCCGACGAATACTCATCGCCGGATCAGATCACCAAAGGCGTCGAAGTGCTGGCAAGATCGCTGGCGGAACTATCCTTATTATAAGGCACCCATCTTATGTTTTTGAAATCTTTATGCCGGCTTTGCGGCGATTTTCGCAATGCAATCGCGGCCCAACGCACTGTCGTTCTCTCATCGGCGATCACTTTGATCGGAATCATTGGAAGGCCGTCGACCGTAATCGCCGACGACCGCTCCGCTGCCGTTCCCAATATCGTTCTGATTTTTGCGGACGACTTAGCTTACAACGACTTGGGATGCTTCGGGTCGCAAAAGAACCGTACGCCACGGATCGATCAACTGGCCCAGCAGGGAACTCGCTTTACCGACTTTTACGTTTCACAAGCCGTTTGCAGCGCGTCGCGAGCCTCGTTGATGACTGGCTGTTATTCCAATCGAGTCGGCATGGAAGGGGCACTGAATCATACGAGTCCCGCTGGCATTCATCCCGATGAATATCTATTGCCAGAGATGCTGAAATCCAAAGGGTATGCGACTGGGATGTTTGGCAAGTGGCATTTGGGACTGTCGCCTTACTTCAGCCCACTGAGGAACGGTTTTGATGAATACTTTGGCATACCCTATTCCAACGACAACTCCAAATACCATCCGACGCTTGCCGAGATCATGCCGCCGTTGCCATTGTATGATGGCGATGAAGTGATCGAGACCGATCCCGATCAAAAACTTCTTACACGACGGATTACTGAACGCGCTGTTGACTTTATCGGCCGACATCGCAAGCATCCGTTTTTCTTATATGTACCTCATGTGATGCCACATGTGCCTATTTTTGCATCCGACGATTTTCGCGGGCAATCAGACAATGGCCTTTATGGCGATGTGATCCAAGAGATCGATTGGTCGGTTGGCAAGATTATGGATGCGATCCAAACGGCGGGGTTGAACGACAACACCGTTGTGATTTTCATGAGCGACAATGGGCCGTTCCTCAGCTACGGCGCGCATGCTGGTGATGCCAGTCCGCTGCGTGAAGGAAAGCTAACGGCGTTCGAAGGGGGTGTTCGATCACCGTGTCTGATCCGGTGGCCAGACAAAATCCCTGCCGGACGAGTTTGCGATGAGCCGATGATGACGATCGACTTTTGGCCAACGTTTGCCTCGTGGGTCGACGCCCCGCTGCCGAAACAACCGATCGATGGGAAGGACATCTCACCCATTTTGCTGGACCAACCTGGCGCAAAATCACCCCATGATGCTTTGTTGTTTTACACCGGTACGGAATTGCACGCGATCCGCAGCGGTCCCTGGAAACTGCACCTCGCGCACACCTATTTGACCAAGATCAATGATGAAGTGCGTGACGATGGTAAACCGGCCGGATTTGGAACTCTGGCTCCGAAATCGATCACGCAAAGTGGCGTCGAAGGGATCGCCAGTCGGCACGGTTATCGGATCGAACACCTAACGCAGTCGCTTTTCAACCTGAACAGCGATCCGGGGGAATTGACGGATGTTTCGGCCCAGAATGGTGATGTGGTGGAGCGTTTGATTAAGATTGCCGAGGAGGCTAGGGCTGAGCTGGGCGACAGTTTGACCGCCGCGACCGGACGAGCCAACCGACCAGCCGGTCGCAGCGATTCGCAATAGATATCGACCCACCTCGTCCGAAGCGACGATAACGGAACTGTTTTGCCGTCCAGGGGTTTATCAAAAAGGCGTCGTGGGCGTCATTTGGACTTAAAGTCTGCTTTTGGTTTTGACTGCATTGCCATGAAAAATATCGTTTTTGCATTTGCGATTGCCCTTTGCATGCCCGGTGGTGAGGCGATCGTTTGCGCACAACCGCCGGATTTCCGTGGTGGCGATCGGGGCAGTGACCGCGATCGGGGTGACCGAGAACGCGGGGATAGGGGAGATGACCGCAGCGGGTTTCGTGGCGGCCCGCCGGGTGGTTTTCCGGGCGGCGGGCCTCCCGGTGGCGGATTTCCCGGTGGCGGTGGCGGGTTCGACCCCAGCAGTTTTATCGAGCGGCTCGACCGCAACGGCAATGGCATGCTGGACCCTGACGAAATGGAAGGGCCGGCAGGGTTCATGATTTCGCGATTGCAACGCGACGATCCAAGCATTCGTACCGACCGACCGATTCCGATATCGAAGTTTAAGGAAGCGTTTGATCGAATGCGCGCCGCTCGCGAATCGGGCGAGTCGGGCAGTTCAAGCGGCGGGTCGGGGCGTGGTCGTGACGATTCAGCCGAACGGCTCAATGCGGCGATGACCGCACCGGCGCTAGTACCTGGGTTTGGTGGCCAAGGCCCGGTGCTGACGCCAGTTCTCGGGTTCGGCCCGTCGGCTGAATTGATGTCGGTAGAAGTAACACCCGCAGACTTAAAAGAGTCCGAAGAGCGACTAGCTCGTTACGACCGCAATAAAGACGGCTTTCTTTCGGGCGATGAATTGAGCAGTCGATGGTCAGGCAACCCGCTCGATTTCGATCGCAATGGTGATGGCAAGCTTTCCGCAAGCGAATTGGCGGTACGGGCAGCGCGCATGCGAATCGCTCAGGTCGAAGTGGCCCAATCGCAAAGTCGTAAAGAGTCCGATAAACGCGGCAGCCGCACGGCAAAGCCTGCGGAAATCCCAGATCCTTATAAGGGACGCAAATCGTTCGCGACATTATCTCGCAAGTTACCAGAAGGTTTGCCCGGATGGTTTGCCGAAAAGGATGTCGATGGAGACCAACAGATCAGCATGGCGGAATATTCCAAGAACTGGACCGAATCGTTGGTCGCCGAGTTTCAGAACTTTGACCTCAATGGCGATGGCTTTGTCACGGCACAAGAATGCCTCGCCGCAGTGCGAAATGGTGCATCGGCTTCCGCCTCAAGCACCGCTGTTGCAATGTCCAGCGGGGCATCCTCCACAGGCTCCAGATCCGGATCGCCAAGCGGTTCGTCACGCAGCAGTGGATCATCGCCGCCCGCAGCTGCTTCAACTACACCTGCGGCAGCACCCGTCGCAGGACAGCCTGACCAAAAGACGATGGACTACGTCCAGAAAATTATCAGTCGAAATGATAAGAACAAAGATGGCCAACTGACGGCCGATGAATGGAAGGACATGCTGGTCGATCCATCAGCGGCAGATACCAACAAGGATGGTCGTATCACTGCTCTGGAATACGCACAGTGGATCCAAAATCGACAAGCGAAATAAGCGGGCGACTTGGCACTAGGCTCTGTTTTAAAAAGGGTCAATCGCCGGATGAAACGCTTGCGACCATGGTGGGCTGGCCTGCACAACGACGCGTTTGCCGTTGGCGGGGTCGTGAAACTCGATCGCCCATGCATGCAATGCGATCGGCGGGTGGGTCGACACTCGATTGATCGCTTGATCGTCGGTTGTGCCATGCGAGAATTCCTCGCGACTACCATAAAGCGTATCACCTAGAATCGGATACCCGTGATGCGAACATTGGAGTCGCAACTGATGCATCCTGCCGGTTACTGGGCACAACTCCAGCAGGGTCGAGCCCCGTTCTTCACCCGTCGTTTCTCGGCTGCCTAACACGCGTACCGTTGTCATCGCGACTTTGGCGTCGGGTGTATTGGCGTCTGCGATTTCACAACGCGCCAGATCGGGTACCTTACGAATGGCATCTTGCCACTGCGATTGGCACCGTGTCGCGTCGCCTTGGACCCACGCTAAGTAACGTTTTTGAACCTTGCGAGATTCGAATTGTTGGCTCAACAAGTTCGCTGCGCGTTTGGATAAAGCAACCAAAATCACGCCGCTGACAGGCCGATCGAGTCGGTGGGGAAACGCGACATAACGACTCGCTTGGGAGGCGTCGGCCAAGTGCTCGCGAACCATCGCTTCGAGACTCGGGTGTGGCGACGGTGCTTGAGTCGCCAATCCCGCAGGCTTAAAGACCACCATGCACGCGTCAGATTTCCACAACACACGGACCATCGGATTTGTGTGTGTCCCCTTTGTCAATGATGGATAAAAAAACGAGAGACCCCGGCCACGAATATCCGAGCTACCTCCTGGCGGCTCGGGATGCTCGACGAGTCTCTCGTTCTTTGGCAAAGTGTTCAACCAACTGACGTCCGCGTCAAGCATTGATCGAAAATTTAGTTGGCCGTCAAAGCGATTTGGCGCCTGTTCGACTCCCGTTCCGCAATGATAATCAGACGTGATGAGCAATGCACTTCTGATGACCGACGACAACGATTCAACGCACTTCCACTTCGTCACAGGGCGACTGGCTGAAGCGGCGCTGCGCGAGGTGGTTGCAAAAATTGCTGCCGCGCGTCCGCTGCGTTATTCGATTGGTGTGATGCCGATCACCGTCGCCGCATTGATGACACCACGATGGTTGGTTCGACACTTGGCAGTACCCAAAGAAGCGACGGTTGTCGTGGTGCCGGGTTACCTGGATGAACATCGCCAAGAATTGGAACAGGCACTAGGTGTTGCGGTGATTTGCGGCCCGCGAGATCTGCGGCAATTGCCAGAGTTTTTTGGCGGCAAAAACCAAAGCGAAGAGGTGATGCGTGAGCATGACATTCGGATCATCGCCGAGATCAATCACGCGCCGCGTTTGTCACGTGACGACCTGATCGCGACAGCCAAACGCTTGCTTAGCGAAGGGGCAGACATGATCGATATCGGGTGTGATCCAGCCACTCGATGGATGACGATCGGCGATGCCTTTGCGGCGTTAGCCGATGAGGCGATTCCGGTATCGGTTGATACGTTCGACTCATGGGAAGCGGCGACAGCATGCAAGCACGGTGCTCGGCTCGTGTTGTCAGTCAATCACACCAATCGCGAGGCCGCTGTGGATTGGGGCACCGAAGTGGTTGCGATTCCCGATACGCCAGACGATTTATCGAGCCTCGATGCAACGATCCAATACCTGTCGGCTCACAACGTGGCGATGCGGTTGGATCCGATTTTAGAACCGATCGGCATGGGGTTCACACAAAGCTTGATGCGCTATGTCGAAACGCGTCGTCGGTACCCGGATGCATCGATGATGATGGGGATTGGTAACTTGACCGAATTGACCGACGTCGATTCGGCGGGTATCAACTTGATGCTGCTTGCGATTTGCCAAGAACTGTCGATCACCAGCGTGTTGACAACGCAGGTGATCAATTGGGCTCGATCGTCAGTGCGTGAATGCGACTTAGCACGACGCTTGGTCCATTACAGCATTCATCATCAGACACCGCCCAAACGACTGGATGAATCGTTGGTGATCCTGCGAGATGCCAAACTGCGAGCCTACTCCACCGACGTGCTGGCGCGTTTGGCGACTGACGTGCGCGATAACAACTATCGCCTGTTTGCCCAGGACGAAAAGATTCACGTGATCAGCGCGGGATTGCATTTAAGCGATGACGATCCGTTTCGCCTGTTTGAATCGTTGATGGCCCAGCCCCAGTCATCCAACGTCGACCCAGGGCATGCGTTTTATCTCGGCTTTGAAATGGCCAAGGCGATGACGGCGCTGACGCTGGGCAAACAATACGAACAAGACCAGGCGCTCCATTGGGGCCACCTGACACGCCCCGAACAGCACCACCGGATCGAACGCAAGCGGCG
>DNWZ01000177.1 GCA_003506095.1 Planctomycetaceae bacterium
GATGATCGTAATCGCTGACCGATCCCCAAACGGCTGACACAAAGCCGGACAATGACGCAAGGGTCCACGTGATCCATCCGCCGGATCGATCTGCCAAGATCATCGCGCCACACAAAACCGCAACCGCCAACGGAATGACGACTTGCCGCGAAACAATCGCTAACGCGATCGCCAACAGGGGCGGCAGTAAACTCAATACGCCATCATTCACGATTCAAACTTTCGGTGCGCATCACAGATAGGCCGCTGGAAACTTCGATGGTATAATTTTCGGCTCATCCTAACCCATACATTCACGTTTCGACTATCGACTTCGCACATGGACGCCGAACTCACGCAACGCGCTGACGCGATTCTCGCCCGATTGGTTCAACTCGGAGACTCTCTTTGACTACTCTGCCAAGCGTAGAGAGATAAGTGATATCGAGAACGATATGGGACGCCCTGACTTTTGGAATGTGTCAGAGGCGGCCCAAAAGACCGTCATGAAGCTCAAAGGGCTCAAGGCCATCGTTGCGCCCATGGACGAGCTGACCCAAGCTAGCGGTGATCTGGCGGTCCTGCTGGAAATGGCCGATGAAGATCCGTCGATGGTCGAGGAAGTCCGTCGAGAGCTCGGTCGACTTGAAACCGTATTGGCCGATTTGGAACTCAAGGCGCTGCTTAACGGGCCGAACGATGCCGCCGGTGCGATTCTGACGATCAACGCTCGCGACGGTGGAACCGATGCCAATGATTGGGCCGAAATGATGGTCCGCATGTACACGGCTTGGGCCAACCAGCATGACTATAAAGTCGACCTGTTGGACCGCAGCGACAACGAGGAAGCGGGCATCAATAACGCAACGCTTTCGATCCATGGACCGATGGCCTACGGGTACCTCAAAGGCGAAGAAGGGATTCACCGACTGGTAAGGATCAGCCCGTTCAATAGCGAAGGGAAGCGTCAAACGAGTTTTGCCGCCGTCGACGTCTCGCCGGATATCGACGATTCGGTCGAAGTCGACATTCAAGAGAAAGACGTCCGCGAAGATCGATTTCGCGCATCCGGTGCCGGTGGCCAGCACGTCAACAAAACAGATTCGGCGATCCGTTTGACCCACATTCCAACCGGTACGGTCGCGGCTTGCCAAAGCGAGCGCAGCCAACACCAAAACCGTGCGACGGCTTGGAAGATGCTGCGATCTCGGTTGGCAAGGTTGGAAGAAGAAAAACGCGAAGCAGCTCAAGCCGATAAGTACGCCGCTAAGGCGCGGACCGGTTTCGGGTCACAGATTCGCAATTACTTCTTGCACCCTGACCAACGTATCAAGGATGTGCGATCGGGACACTTGATAACGAACTTCCACAGTGTTCTCGACGGCAGCGAATTGCAGGGATTTCTTGATGCTTATCTAGAATGTCGGGCCAAAGGTGCTGCCGATCAATCATCGGAGTAGAGGGTTGTTATGAGTATTTTTGCGAAGATCATCGCACGTGAAATCCCTGCTGATATTCTCTATGAGGATGATCTTTGCTTGGCCTTTCGTGATATTGCCCCCAAAGCTCCGACCCATGTTCTTGTGATCCCCAAAAAACCGATCGTCTCGCTCGCCGACCTTACGCCTGAAGACGAAATGATTGTGGGGCGTTGTGTGATTGTCGCTTCACAAGTCGCCAAAGACCAAAATCTCGATAATGGATATCGCCTGGTCGTGAACTGTGGCAACGACGGTGGCCAAGAGGTGCCTCACCTTCACTTCCACCTTCTCGGCGGCAGGCAGATGACTTGGCCGCCCGGCTAGTCGTCGACGAATCGTTGGCGGCGTGAGGTCAAAACAAGATGCCCGAGTCATTTGATTTTTTGCACCAGCGACTCAAATCGCTCGTCGCTGAACATGCCTTTCGGTCGTTGCGATCGGTGCCGCTTTCAGGCCAACAGCCATCCGCTGGCGCGGACTCCAAAGCGGCGGCAAAACCGCTGGTCAATTTCGGCTCCAACGATTACCTCGGCTTAGCGGCAAAGCGATTTTTGTCACAGGCCGCCCCGGCGCATGGCTCCGGCGCAAGCCCCTTGGTCTGTGGTTATTCCGACGACCAAAAGCACCTTTGTCAATTGATCGCTCGTCTAGAACAAACCGAAGCAGCGGTCCTTTTCCCGAGCGGCTATGCAGCCTGCAGCGGCGCAGCGGCCACGTTGCCCCAAGCTGGCGACTTGATCCTCAGCGATCAACTGAATCACGCCAGCCTGATCGATGGCTGTCGTTTATCGGCAGCTGAAAAAATCATCTATCCGCACCGCGATACGGATGCGGTCGAAAACCTTCTTGCGACTCACCGTCAACGATACAAGAACGTTTGGATCATCACCGACTCGGTTTTCGGAATGGATGGTGTCCTCGCTCCGCTGCCACAGTTATGTGATTTAGCAGACCGATATGATGCTATTTTGCTTGTTGACGAAGCACATGCCACCGGAGTTCTCGGTCATGACGGATCGGGGGCGACGGCGCATCTGGACGTTAAGTCGCGGGTTGCGATTCGAATCGGCACACTCAGCAAAGCGATCGGCGCTCATGGCGGTTTTGTCGCCGGGCCACAAGTCGTGATCGATTACCTGATCAACTTTTGCAGGCCACTGATATTCAGTACCGCAGCTTCACCGCTGGCGATTGTTGCGGCGATCGACGGTGTACAAGCCATTGGTGACCAACCGCACCTTCGGAAGTTAGTTCGAGCACATGCCCGCAGCGTCCGCATCGCGATCGGGCTGAACCACCAACCCGCCACCGAATCGGAGATACCGATCATTCCAGTTATGATAGGTGGGAATGAACAAACCCTTGGCATCGCCTATCGGGCTGCACAAGCAGGATTCTTTATACCGGCGATTCGCCCGCCCACGGTTCCGCAAGGAACGTCGCGATTACGGATCAGTATTTCAGCGTCTCACACCCAACCGCAGATCGACGAACTGATCGGGTTTTTGAAAACTGAAATGAAAGTTGAAGATCCGATTGGCAAAGGATTCTGATCCTTTGGTGGCGATTCGATTTCATCGGTCTTTGCCTTTTTGTAAAGGTGGAGTTCCTTATTTCGATAGGCTTTAACTCTTGGCTTTGCTGCCTGGCCAGAACTTGCTCCAGCGTGATTCCGATGTGTCGGTTTCGGCAACCGCTTCGGTCAATTCTTGTTCGCCACCAAGTACCAACCGATTCACTAGGTCCTTCAGCGCTATCGTGATCGCCGCTTTGGGAGCCTGCACCAACAATGGCACACCGTTGTTGCGTACCGAAACCATCGTCCGGTAGTCGTTGGGTAACAACGCGAAAATCTCGCGACCGAGTGTTTCTTTGGCCTTCTTTAAGCTGATCTGTCCAGAGTCCAGGCCGGCTCGATTGACGACGATTTCGATCTTATCGGATATCCCATCGATTTCCTCAAAACTCATCAACAGGCGAACGATGTTTCGCAGGCATGGGAGATCAAGTTGCGTCACCAGCACAATGCGACTGGCCAGTTGCATCGCAGCGATATCGACAGCGCTATAAGTTTTCGACAGATCGATCACGAGATGGGTAAATGAAGCTTTCAGCAAACCGATCACGCGATGAATACTATCCTCAGTGATCGACAATGTTTCTCGCAGTTCAACGGGTCTTGGCAGAAGGTAAAGCCCCGAAGCATGCTTCGTCAGCGACTTTTTCAACAGTTGGATATCGATACCCGAGACGTTCTGGACGACGTCCGCAACGGTGTAGTCTGGGATCACATTCAAGAAAACGTCAGCATCACCCAACGCTAAGTCAAGATCCAATAACGCGACCGATCGCCTCGGCTCACTGGCCAAGATGCAACCGATATTGCTGGCAATGCTGGTGCATCCTACGCCGCCGGTCGCACCAGCGATTGCAATCACTTCGCAGCCCGCTTTCTTCCCTTCGGAAGCGCCGAACTTTTGAACACTCACTCGCAGAAGAGCGGCGTCGATTTCGTCTTTCTCGATCGGCAGCGTCAAAAACTCGCGTGCTCCGGCGCGAATCGAACGCAAAATCAATTGTCCGTCCGTGCTACTGCTGACAACCAACAGGACACACGCCGGGTATTCGCGTGTCAATCGCTCGATCAGCGAGACCGAGATTTCGGGATCGCTATCCAACGCGATCACGCCCACATCGGGAATGGTTTGGGCGATGACATCCGAAAAAAACTCGTATCTTGAACAGTCCGCCTCCAGCCAAACCGTTTCCATACTCAGCAACAACGACTTCAATCGCTCACGCGTTGTGTCATTCGGATCAACCAGTGCGAGTCTTAGAACGTTGCTCATGAATACACAAATGCAATTGAAGGACCGGGTTCAATGGGTACCGTCTGCAAACATACATCCGTCATTCTTGATTCATTGACGCTGTTTGCGGCGACGATTGCGGGTTATTTGTAAGGTTGCATGACCGTCACCCCGTTGCCGAGCACGGTGGGTTGCGAGCTCGGATAAACCAAGCCACCACCTCCACCCATCATGCCACAATCGCCATTGACTACAGGGACTTCCACATAACCCTTTAAATAGAGCTCTTTGTCCGATGGTGATGTTGATCGCAAGCCCGGCCCGCCGCACGGAGTTTCAAAGGGATCCATCGCTTCGACAAA
This sequence comes from Planctomycetaceae bacterium, assembly GCA_003506095.1. GTDB lineage: Bacteria > Planctomycetota > Planctomycetia > Pirellulales > Pirellulaceae > UBA6163. The sequence goes on from DNWZ01000177.1 coordinate 4,633, forward strand.
CTCGGGCGTTACTGTGATTAACAATTCGATATCGTTCTGCAAAACGCGCACTTTGCGAAACAATGCACCCATATAAGGCAATTCGCCTAACAGCGGAATCTTATCCGTTTGCGTTTCCGTTCGGCTTTGCAGCAGACCGGCAATCGCGAACGTCTGTCCAGATTGCATTTCGACAGCCGTCTCGACATATCGCGTGGTAAACGCCGGCAATACGATACCGTCGGACACGATCCCGCGTGCCGCATCCGGTTCACTGACTTCAGGACGGACTTCTAAGCGGATCCGACCAGGGCCGACGACGAAAGGCAGGAAATCGACCGATGTGCCGAACTCCTTATACTCAATCGTAAACGCGCCTAGCCCGGACGGCACGATGAAGGGCACTTCACCGCCGACGCTAAATCGGGCCGGGCGTCCGTGAGTCGCCACAACGGTTGGCTCTGCAAGTAACTTAATCAAGCTGTCACGACGCAACGCCGCTAACAAGGCACTAAAGTCACCGGCAACGATTTGCGACTGGAAACTGTTGGCAGCAATCGCGCCGGGTGTACTGGTGATCGATATTGTATTGCCATTAAAGGCCCAATCGATGCCCAATTCACGAAGCTTGGTTCGCGACACTTCCATCAATTTTGTGTGTAGCAAGACCTGCTGGACACCGACGACCTTAATGTTGTTGACAACGGTCGCGTAAAACTGCTCGGTAATTGCCACCGCACGCTCGACGTCTTCGGCACTCGTTACCGTCCCCGAGATGATCGATCCTTCGCCAATCGGAGTGACTTTTAAAGATGCGAACGGTAGTTGGGAATTCAAAATCCCTTCGACCATGCGGGCATCGGCCACCACCGAAATGTCAATTGTGTATTGACGATCTTCAGTATCCCAAATGTTTAGCTGTGTCGCACCGGGTACCTTTGCAAAGACTTGGATCTGGTTTTCCGATACAGGAGTCGCAGAGACAAGGTCTTCGTTATGTACCTGGAACTTCGGAATACGTCCTTCGAGCGTGATCACTCGACTCGTCTTCACAATCATGTCCAACTGCTGGACAGGTTGCCGTACCTCATAGCTGGTACTTGTCAGTGTAGGCCGGTCCTGACAGTAGCCATTTTTGATGGCAGCAAGGGAAAGAATGATTCCCAATGAATAGAATGATCGCCGAAAGATACGATGCGTTTCGCGATGAATGTTGTCACTATGACACATTTACAGTAAATCCTTTTAAGTAACAGACAGCTTCCATGCTGCCGTCCTCGTGACTCATCGAGGCGAATCGATCAACTTTGACAGAAACGGATTGGGTACATCATCCGACGAAATAACCATCTATCAATCAAATACAAAATCTAGTCTTGCATCGAAACTTCATCTTGACCTGAGGGAATCGGATCCGACGGCGCAAAAAACGGACTATCTCCACCGGTCAGAACACCACCACCTGAGTTCTTTGTGCCACCTTGCGAACCATTGACACTCGTGGCTGTAACCACTGGTGGCGAATTGCCAGCGGGAACTTCGTACTCAGTCCAGTGTTCACCGTGAAGCTTTAACATCTTAAACCCCGAACGTTGAGGTTCAACTGTCGGTGCAGCCACGACTACTTCTGCTTTCGGTGGCGTCTGGTGAGTTCGCAACCAAGCGAGAAATTGCTCTCCCGCTTGGCGAGTCTCTTGCGTATCGGCCGTGTCGTCAGGTGCGCTCAAGGACAAACGGATACGACCAAGTTCGGACGCGTAGGTCCACGCCTCTTCATCAGACTTGTAGATCAGTAGCGAAACCGTATTCGGGGCACCCGTCAATTCCGAATCATTCGGCTTTGTCGAACGTGTGGTTCGACCATCGACAGCAAAGACTTTGACGCCACGTAAGACAGTTCTAACACCCGTCTCCGGAATCTGATCACTCTTGGAGAACCATGCCATGACGTTCACGCGGTCCCCTGGGCGTACCAAGTTTCCAACGCTCTTTGCACCTTCGGCAGCCATCGAAACAACACTAAAACCTTCCGGAATCCTTGCGTTCAATTGTGCCCCGTCATCGATCAACTTCGCGAGCATCACAGGTTCACCAGCAAAAAAACGCTGGTTCGCAATCTTCCCTTCCAATAATGTCAAATCATTCGTCGCACCTTGCGGTACACGGTCCGCTGGCCACTGTTCCAGCGTCATCATATCGGCGGTCAACTGAGTCGCTTCGCCAATCTCGCGGGCCGCTACAAAAATTTCTGTGGTTTGAATGGGGTTTGTGCTTTGGCCTTGAATCAATTGGCTTGCACCAACGGCAGCAACAGCACCGCAAACACAGGCGATGATCAGAAACATCGATTTGTTGCGCATGGAGTTCTTCTCAATACCGAAGTGGCGTAAGCCGAGTGGAGGTCAAAAAACAAAACAATGTCAAAATTACCAGCCTCGCAGAACTCTCCCAATTGCCTATCACAAACGCACAACGGGATTACAGGGAGAATCCCTCCCTGGGGTAAGTTCGGCGATAGTTCGATTCGAGCTGGACAATTACCCAACTGGTCGGTCAAGTCACCCAGGACAGCAAAGTCTGCTCATTTGGCGCAGTTGCCCCAGGCTTCGCAAGATCGACTCTGCGTCAAGGATAGGTCAGGTTTGCGGCGATGCCAAAAAGAATGATTGCGATCTAAGAAATTTGATTGAAGTTCTTGAGTTTCACAGTCGAGGACCACAGGGGTGAGACAACGCGCTCAATCAACCGCCGGAGGACAGGTCAAGCCGCGCGCCTTGCGTTTGGGTCGCCGATCCGCGTTGGTAAGCAGAGATCGCCGTCATCGAATGCGAGGAAGCTTCGAGGCGCTGAGCAATTTCGTCACGGCTAGTCGAAAGCATCGATTCGGATTTTTGCTCAAGTTCAAACAGTGTCTCAAATTGTCCTTTGGCTATCTCTTTGAATTGTCGACAACGCTGGAGATAGGCATCATCATCGCCGGTGGTCGCGGGCGGATTGCTAGTCAAATGGCGGATTCGATCGGCCGTATCGCCCAAATCGGCCAACAGCGGTTGTTTGTCGCTCAATAAAGACAACAGTTCAGACATCCGTCCATTCTCGATCGCATGCAACTGAACTTGCCCGATTTCGAGCAATTGATCGAGCAGGCCAACTTGTAATTGAAGCAGGTCGAGTAGGTTTTCATTTGTGTTGGCAGGCTGGATCATAGGTAGTCAAAACGTAATGGAGAGATGCGTTTTCTGGTGATGTCAAAAAATCACGAATCGGTGGCAGTCGGCATGGGGTCACGATCCATCCAAGCCAATAGCGATTCCCAACCCTTTCGGTCATAGCGAGTTGTTTCGACAAAACGATTGTCCCATTCTGCGGGTATGCGGCTCAGTACCGTGACCGCCTGGCGCACCACCAGTCGAGCCTCTCGTTCTCTTTTCATGCTCCGTAAACATTTTGCTTGGCCCAGCATTGCTTCCAACGCGGGTGGTTCATTCATATAGCGCAGTGAGATAGTGCGGAAGGCGTCAGCGGATTCTTCAAATCGCCCCAGTTCGAAAAGTGTATCCGCTTCTCCCAGCAATCCGATTTGTCGCATCGATTGTTCGAACGGCCCGAGCTCTCGTTCATCCTCGATTCGGGAGATTTCGGTACGGATTTTCCGATAGGTTTCGATTGCGGTGTTGAGATAACCCTCGCGTTTCTTGAGAAGTCTTCGACGTGTGGCATCGAGCGCATCGGGGATCCGCGCTTCTTCATCAGGCAGCACTGCGGCCAATCGATTTGCGCTCGCCAAGTAAGTCGCAGCCTGCAACGCGCGCGGGTCGGGCCAGTAGCGTAGAACCGCTTCGCTGAGTCGCGAAACAGACTCCTCCACTAGCGGCTGATTCATCCGTAGGGTTTCCAGTGAAATCGCTTCACGTCGGTCGCGTGCCTCGAGTGATTTTTGGATATGGGTTTCGTTGCATCGCCGCCATAGTATTTCGCCAAGCGACAACAGCGATTCTTTCCATGTCAAGCTTTGGGGCGTCAATTCACCGTCGGTCAAGTTGATTTCGAGCAGGGTCCGCGCTTCGTCGATTTGGTCGAGTTCGGCCATCGCTTTTGCTGCATGCAGCCTCGCGTCATAGCAGAGGGGATCGCGAGGAAACTCTTCCATGCATTCTTTCAGCGGTACAATCGCCTGTCGCGGTTGGCTGTTGGCCAAATACGCTTGGCCAACAGCGATGAGCGCACGAGGGTGTTGTATTCTATCTTCATAGCTAAGGTAGTCGTTCAATAAAGGAATGCTGCGAGCAAATTGACCACTTTTCTGTAGTGCGGAGATCGCGTCCCAAAGTGTTTTGGTGTAGTCAGTAGACTCATAGCGCAGACGTGCCGACGATTCAAACGCTGTGCCTGCTTGCGCGAACAAAGACCGAAGCTTGGATTGTTGGGATTGGTCGCGAATGTCAAACCGTTGACCGAGTGCAGATTCCATCCGATTGCCAGCTTCGCGAAATGCCAAACCTTCTTCATAAAGGGCTTGTTCCAGCGGAAACAGGGGCGGCAATGTCCTGGATAGTTTTACGCAAGCATCGGACTCGCCTCGTTCCCGCAGGGTCGCGAGTGCCTGTTGTAACCGCTGGCGGAATGTTGGCAGATCGACGATCGATGCATCGAAATTCAAAACACCACCGACTTCGCGAATCATATACCGAGCTGTTTGCACCGCCTCACTGCCGTTGCCCTGGCCGACTAAAACTTCGATCTGTTCCAGTGCCGCAGCGACCCCCTCGCCTTCAAACGGCTGGTACAAACGAACCGCATTGAGTTGGGAAAGTGCTTCGCCAGGGTCACCGACGCAGCGCATCGCGCGGGCGAGCCAGATCCCGGTTCGTTGGGCGACTTTGGGCGCTGCGTCTCGTTGCAATCTCAGTAAAGTTTCGATGGTCGACTGAAGAAACGTGCTTACTTCCGGTCGAACCTTAGGATCGACCAATGCTCCCGGCCCATAACGGGCAATTGCCTCGGAAACAGTCGCGGTGGCCACCATCAGGTCTGTTTCATCTTTCCATTGTTGGAGTTTTTCGTCACCGACGCCAGTTTGCAAACCAAAATCGTGCGAGGCCAACAATTCTCGCGCGGCTTGGAACTGGCCCAACCGAACCAAGCAATCTGCCTCCAGAAAAGTTGCTTCGGTCTCGGATTCGATCGGTCGGCGAGGCAATTGCCTGTATTGGCGGATGGTTTTTAGTGCTTGCCGAAGATCCGCATCGGTGCCTCGCATCAGGCAGCGCGTAAGGATTGGCGTCAGCGGTTCACGGTATGTCGGATTGCGATTGATCACGGCCTGAAAGTGGGGAATCGCGTCTGCGAAACGGCCGGTGCGAAAAAACGCTTCTCCCAACATCCGATCGCCTTCGTCCTCGCGACCGGCTGGCCAAGCTTCGGACGCCAGTCGCAGTTGTTCGACCGCTGTGTGGAATGCGGCTCGCGATGCGCGGGGATCCTCCGTCAAAATGCCCTCGCGCATTTTGCCGGCGCCGACCAAGAAATGTTTCATCATTGCCTTCTCAGGCATTTCGGGGCCCACCTCAACCCGTTTGGCTAATTCTCCCGCGACGATCAAGTTGTCGGAAGAGTATTGGCGGTTGGCGGTCCGCAGGATGTCGTCATCGGTCGCACCTGAGGTGGCTAACCATACTTTGATGCAAATCGCAAAGCCGATCGTCGCACTGATCGC
>DNWZ01000669.1 GCA_003506095.1 Planctomycetaceae bacterium
TCGGGAATGGAAACGAGTCAGGTCGGAATTATGCGCCGCGAAGTGAAATTGCCCAAGGCGGCCCAAAACCAAGCGAGCGCGAATGCGGACCAAGCCGCCGACCAGATTGCGGCCGGCAAACTGTGGATCTCCGAAACGTTCGTCAGCCGGCAAGGCGAAGGCCGGTTGACGGGGACGAACAGCTTTTTTATCCGCACCAGCGGTTGCAATTTGCGGTGTTGGTTTTGCGATACACCTTATGCATCGTGGCAACCCGAAGGCGATTGGATGACGATCGACAGTTTGGTCGAAGCGGCGAAAACGTCGCAGTGCGACCACGTGGTGCTGACCGGCGGCGAACCGCTGTTGCCGATCGGAGCGGTCGAGCTGGTGCGTCGACTGAGGTCGGCGGCGATGCACGTGACGATCGAGACCGCTGGGACCGTGTTTCGCGATGCGATGTGCGATCTGGTTTCGATCAGTCCCAAACTGGCCGGCAGCGGGCCAAAAGCCGATTCACCCAAACAGCATCTGCGGCACGAGGCGGCGCGCTGGCGTCCGCAAGTGATTCGTCAATTGATCGGCCATGCCGGCGATCATCAATTGAAGTTTGTGGTCGATGATGCCCGCGATTTCGCGGACGCCGTTGCTGCTGTTGGCGAAATCGGTGCAGCGGCAGAAACCGTTTGGATCATGCCGCAAGGGATATCCACAGCGGAACTCGACAGCAAAGCAACCTGGTTAGCGGCGTTGTGCCACGACCACGGTTACCAATACTGCGATCGAATGCACATTCGTTGGTACGGCAATCGACGAGGCACTTGATCAAAATCACCGCACGCCCGCTAAGCCGAATCTCTCATTGCGCCCCCAATTGCCGTTCGACGAGCGTGTTTGCCAGTTCCGCGCGTTCTTCGGGGGCTCCATGAATCAGCTTCAGGCCGTTTTCGCCCGCCGCAAAAAACATTACCTGTTCGAACTGGTCATCATCAATCAAGCGTTTGTGATGAAACATGACCAATTCGGCCAGATTCTCGGGCAATGTGACATCGGGCTTGGCCAGCAGTGAATCGATCCGGGCGACCGCGTGTTGGGGTTGCAGCGGCGGCATCGCCATCGCGCCAGCCTTTGCGTCCAAGCCGTCAAAGACCGGTTGCATCAATTCAGCCACAACAGCGGCGTTGCCACGTTTACGGGCCGAAATCAGAACGTCGCGTTTGTTGATCGATTTGGATACTGCAATGTTTTCGCCAACGGCGCAATTGATCAATCGGCAGCGCGCGTCGTACTGCGGCTCGCCCCGTGTTTCTTTGACAATCACATCGAAATGCAGCAGCACGTCGATCCCGTTTTCACGGCATTTTCCGATCATCGAAGCGACATCGCCAGAACCGACAAAATCGATACCGGGGATCCACATCATGATCGATCCGTTGGCTCCTGGTGAAATTGCCAAACCCGACTTTTCGGCGATGTCGGCGATCGCCGGGCCTTTAACGGCTAGGCTCGGCAAGACCGATCCGAACTTGCCGGAACTGAAACGAGTTGTCAGTTGCGCTTTGACCAGTTCGGCGATCATTCCGAGGTGCGCATCGAGCGTTTTGTCGGCTGCGGCTGCGGCGGCAATCGCGGGATTGACGACCGGAGCGGCTTTGGCCGGTTGGCCACCGGCGACGCCCATCANNCCCTTCGCTGCCCATCATCATCCCATCGGCACCCATCATGCCTTCAACGGGAGCCATCGCCATCGCTGGTGCGGCCATTTCCATCGATCCTGCTCCGCCAGCCATGCCTTGGCCGCCATACGGATTTCTGCCGCCGCGATTAGTCGGCGCTGTCGCCACATCGCCTTCGCGGATTGGCTGTGGGTCATCGATGAAGGCATCCGCGACACGTGGGTGCAGCGAAACGCCGACGCGGATTGCCCAGGCGGGGCGTCGAGCGAGCGGGTTGTAGCGGATTGCATCGAGCCCTTGGGCTGCTGATTCACGTTCGGCGATCAAATGCGATTGATACAACGCGATTGCTTTGCGTTGGTCGCCGTAGTGAAACGCAAGAGCGGCCTGTTCGGCCAACGTCGGTCGGAACTTCACCGCATCGGGGCTCAGCGGCCGGTTTAAAAACTCTGCAATGCTGCCCAAATACGCGCCGCCAGTCGACATCATCATCCCTTGAATGCCGAACTGGGCGGGGCGACCGCCTGGTCCGGTCGGCGCTCCATAACCGCCAGCGGCAGCACCGGGATACATTTCGGCACTGCCCATGCCTGCACTGCCCATTTCGGCGCTGTAACCTGCGCCGCCCGCATCCCCCGGGGTGAAGCTTGAAGGCAATTCGGTGCTCATGCCGGGCGGCACAGCGAACTGTGAGGAACCGCTGCCAGCGGCCGACGATTCCATTGCAGCCGAGTTCTGGGTCGCTGCGGCCGTGTTGGCGGAGTTTTGAATGTTGATTCCGATGGCATTGGCATTGCCGCCGCCTTGTGCCGATGCAGGCGGAGCGGGAGCGATGCTGCTGCTTAGGGCGACCGTGATCGCAGCGAAATGCCACAGTTTGCTGCGAGATCGACGTTGGGCTATCGATTGCCAGGTTTTGAAAGTCAAGCTGCTGAAAAGCGTTGCAGCGGGAATGATTTGAAGAGTGATCGGACTTTGGGTTGGCACGAGCGGCTAACTCCTTTTATTTTCGACCGAGGTTTTATGCGACTAGCGATGAAGACGGCCAAGTGGCTTAGGCTGGAAGCTGCCGCCACGTAACCACGTCAGTTTAGACGAATCTTGATGTCTGTGGTGGGTTAAAAAAGTGTCCACCTGACAGATTTTTTGCATTAATGACGGAACTTTGATACCAAAAATGCTTCAAAATCATGGTTCGTTGCGGGCTTCGCACTGCAAGATGCGGCTGGCCAGGGCGGCTGGTGACAAAATAAACGCAAATCAGCGGTCCGGCGGATGCAATTCGTATTCGATCAAGGCAGGCTGGTGTGTAATATGGGTGGCCGGTGAGTGCCGAAAGTTGCCGTTGCACGTTCGATTTACGCTGAAACCTATTCCTGAAACTGCCGACTGACGGCCAGATCTCCTGTACGACGACGACAAACCACAATGAAACTGCGAACGAAAACCGGCCCAGCCAGTTATGACCGCATGGCGATCAAACGCCGATTGCTGGTCGAAACCTTGTGCGATCGCCGGGTTTTGGCGTCGCTGAGCGGTGTGGTTTTCGACGACGTTGACCAGTCGTGGCGGATGGAATCGGGCGAAACAGCCCTGGCACAGCGGTTGGTCTTTATCGATGAGAATAACAGCGGGTTGCCGGACGATGGCGAGCGGTATCTGCTGACCGATAACGAAGGCGGTTTCGCGTTTGACGAACTCGGCGGCGACGAACAGATCGTCCGTTTGCTGACGCGTGCTGCGTCGCAAGTGCAACATTTTCCCGTTGCCACCGATTCGCTGGTCAACAACAAGTCGATCGACCTGACGACCAGCGATCTGTTTGAAACCGCATCTGGCCTTGCGCTTTTTGGCGGATCAACTGCGATTTTGCGGGCTGACGCTGGGCTGATTCATGTCGACCTGGGCGCGATCGATTCCACCGACGTTGTCTTGAACTCGCGTCCGACCGGCACGGCGATGTTGCCCGATGGTCGGCTGCTGATTTTGGCGAACGACTTGCAAGGCAATTTTGCCTTCACATTGTTGGGCCAAGATCTGCAGAGCGTCGATTTATTGAACTCTGCGACGGCCCAGCCGGGTGCTTTGGAACCGTTTGCTGGTTGGGCCAGTGTCGCTGTGGACGCGGACGGTGATGGCGTTCTGGTGCCTCAGTCGTTCGACGATTCGGCCGTGGAACTGCATCGATTGACCGTTGGCGAGACGCTCGCCGCTTCGTCGACTTCGGTAATGGTGGCCGCCGGTACGACTGCGATCGGCGGCGGCACGACGACAACGTTGATCGCCCAGCCGGCCGATGGCGGTTTGGCTTTGTCGTTGTGGAGCAATTCGACGGCAACGTTGATCACACCCGAAACGGTAACCATCGCCGGCGCCAGCGAGATTCTCGGCTACAACGACGCCAGCGGATTGGTGTTCGCATGGGTTCCCGGCGGCGATGGCGAATCGTCGTCGATCAAGGTGTTGGACGCTGATGCGAACTTTGTCACGTTGCAAACGATCAGCGAACTGGACGGATTGGTTGCGGTCGATACGCAACGTTCCGTGATTTTTTCGTTGTCCGACAGCACGCCGATCCTGCAAGCGATCGATGCACTAACGACTCAGACGATCGCTCGCTGGGAATTGGCCTCGTCGTTCGCTTCTCTAGTCGATCCCGTCGAAATGGTGATCGCCCCCGGCGGCGACGAATTGGCAATTTTGGTCGCTGGCGGAATCGCGACAATCGCATTGACCCAGATCGACGCGCATCGTGTTCGCACCGACGGATTGACGCCGATTTATCCGTTGCGATTCGCGGTGCGAGTCGCAGGGGAAAATGCTGTGCCCCGTTTCGAATCGGTGCCAAGCTTGATCGCGACGCAGGGAGTGCCGTTGATCTTGGGTGAAGGGACGCTGAAAGAAGGCGCGATTGACGACGACGAGGATCCGTTTGTTGTTGTGCGTGCTTCGTCGCCATCGAGCGGTTCGGTGCGAATAACCCCTGGCGGCGCGGTAACTTACACAGCGGATCTCGGATTTGTCGGCGTCGACTCTTTCCAAGTGTTTTTACACGACGGCCGTGGCGCGTCGGAATTGACCACGATCGAAGTGACGGTACTGCCGGTGGTGGAGCCGACACCGGAAGTGATCGTTCACGTTAATCCGGTTCCTGAAAATGCGTTGGCTGGCTTCGTTGCCGCGACGATTCAGACGATCGCATTGGGGAATCGACCGCTGGTGCTGACGGTCAATGATCCACGCTTTGTGGTCGTCGACAACATGATCATCGTCGGCCAAGGCGCGGTGCTCAATTTCGAGGCCTCGCCGCTTTTGTCGGCGACATTGACGGCTTCGGATTCGGAAACCGGCGAAGTGATCACCGCCACTGCGTTCACGGTGACGCTGTCCGATGAAAACGATCCGATTACGGACGTGCAACCGCGATCGGCATCGGTTTATGAAAATCGACCGGGTGAAATACTTGCGGTACTGACGATTGAAGACGAGGACGCGGACGAAGAGTATACGTTTGACGTGTTTGACAACCGGTTTGAGGTTATCGACCGAACGTTAAAGCTGCGAGAGGGCATTTCGCTTGATTTCGAAATGCATAACCAGTTCGTTGTTACCATTGCCGTCGCTGACACTCGCGGTGGCATGCCGTTTTTGTTTGATTTCACCGTTTTTGTGCTGGACGTCGACGATTCCCCCGTCTTGCCGGTCACGATCAGCCTGACAAACGCCAGTGTTGTTGAATATGCACGTGGCGCCGCAGTCGGGACGGTGTTGATCAATGGTCAATCGGTATCCGAATCCGAACTGTTAACGGTCGACGATTCGCGGTTTGAAATCGTTGGCGGAGTTCTAAGGCTGCGCGATGGTGTATTTCTGATCCGTGCTGACCAGCAAGAGGCCCAAGTGGTGATAACCACTTCGGGCGTCACATCCGACGCGGCCGGCGTAGCTCAGACGTTTCTGATCGAAGTGCTGGAAAACGTGAATCCGTTTCACAACCCGGAAAGGCCGTTTGACGTCAATGGCGACGACGAAGTGACGCCGCTTGATGCGCTTTTGATTCTTCAGGCAATCTCAGAGTTCGGCGGGACAGGGTCGATTGACGATTTTCCACCGCCCGGACGGTTCTGGGACGTCAATGGCGATGGACTGATCACGCCGCTGGACTCGCTGCTGATTTTGAATTATCTGAACTTACAGAGCCAGATAGGTGCCATCGGTGAACCCGAGGGTGGCTCGCCGTCAGACTTGTCACCGTCAGACTTGTCGCCGGAGTCTGATGGCAAGGAAGTTGTCGTCGAGCCTTTGACGCCGATCGAACCGAGCGTGGGATCGACGATCGATGCGGCTGAAGATTTGACGATCGCTGGCCCCGCTCAAGCGGATAGCATTGTGCAAGCTGGCACTGTCGATGGCATTGTCGGTGTCGACCAGCGTTTTGCCCAAGCGATGGATCTTGCCCGATTGTCACTTCCCAGCGATTTCTTAACGGCCATTCCACAGCGACTGCGCGACTTCAGGGTCCAAGGCTTGGTCACCGACGGCAAACTCGATTCGGCGGCGTTGCGTGAGCGATTGATCAACCTGCTTCGGCCGTCGGACTGGCAGCTTCTGGAGCGAATATCGACCTTCATCCGCCGCACGCCGATTGACCAAGCGACGATCGACGCAGTTGACCGGGCCTTGATGGCGATCAACGCTGGCTGGGACGACCAAGAATCGGTCTAAATCCAACGAGTCTGCAAAATCGTTTTCGCCTGGTCACGCCGTCGACACAAAGCCGAGATTGCCGCGGTGCCAACCGATCAAGCATGGAAATATGCCGATTAAACTCGATTTTTTGGCTGAGCGATTCGATGCTAAACTGCACACTGCAAGGCTTTGGCAAACGAGGGTAATCAGCGCCCAGACGTGACGCTAGCAAAATTTAACAACACCTTGTCGATGAAGCCCTTGACAAGATTTCCCCCATCCAGATACTTGCATCTTCTTTTACGCCGGTGGCGACCGTCTCGGAGTTTCGCGAGACTGCCCAGCGATCCGGATGACGCTGTAATAACGACAATTGACGCCTGATGCCCACAATTAATCAACTGGTTCGTAAACCCCGCCGTAAAAAGCGGACTTTCAGCAAGTCTCCTGTTTTGGAGAAATGCCCTCAGAAACAGGGTGTGTGTTTGCAAGTTCGAACGATGACACCGAAGAAGCCCAACTCGGCGCTTCGTAAGATCACTCGTGTTCGCCTCAGTAACGGAAAAGAAGTTACCGTTTATATTCCAGGTGAAGGCCACAACCTGCAAGAACACTCGATCGTTCTGATCCGTGGTGGACGTGTGCGTGACTTGCCGGGTGTTCGATACCAAGTCGTCCGTGGTTCGCGTGACGCGTTGGCTGTTGCAAACCGCAAGCAAGCTCGCAGCCGCTACGGTGCGAAGAAGTCGTAATCGCTGTTTGGGGAACACGTTCCTCGGCTGCAGAGATTGCGGACCAGACGTAAATCAATCGCGATTTTCCTTGCGGAAAATCGTGTCCGTTTCAGTTTTAGCTCATTTTCTCGCATAATTTTAGTTTCTGATGGGTAAGATCACCGCCAGCCGCACGATGCTCAAGCCGGACCCGCGACACAATTCGCGTCTGGCGGGCAAGTTCATCAACTGCCTCATGTATGATGGCAAGAAGACCACCGCTCAAATCGTATTTTACGACGCGCTAGAAGAGATCGGTAAGCGGATTCCTGACTCCGAGCCGATTCAGATTTTCGAAGCGGCTGTTGAAAACGTTAAGCCGTACATCGAAGTTCGCAGCAAGCGAGTCGGTGGTGCTAGTTATCAGGTTCCGATGCAGGTCAACCGTGCTCGCCAACAATCGCTTGCGATTCGTTGGTTGCTGTCGGCGGTTCGCGACAAGAAGGGCCGTCCGATGCATTTGAAGTTGGCTGACGAGTTGGTCGCCGCTTACAAGAAGGAAGGCGTTGCTTACACCAAGCGTGAGAACACGCACCGCATGGCTGACGCCAACAAGGCGTTTGCCCACTTCGCTTGGTAGTGAGCCGTCGAAACGACAAACGAATGCCGCGATCGGAAGTCCTCTGGTCGCGGTTTTTTGTTTTTGTAACGTGTTCTGGCAATCATCGCACCACCAAATCCAACGCTCCACGAAGTCATGGCCACCGGCATATCGAGTATTCGTAATATCGGCATCATCGCGCACATCGACGCCGGCAAGACTACGGTCACCGAGCGAATGTTGTATGTCAGCGGCGCGAAACATCGCGTCGGCCGCGTCGACCATGGCACGACGGATACCGACGACGACCCCGAGGAGCAAGAGCGCGGCATCACGATCTTTTCGGCGTGTGTGAAGTTTCGTTGGCGAGACCACGACATCAACCTGCTCGACACGCCTGGCCACGTCGACTTCACGGCTGAAGTCGAACGCTGCTTGCGAGTGCTCGACGGTGCCGTCGTCGTCTTTTCCGCTCGCGAAGGGGTCGAGGCGCAGAGCGAAACGGTGTGGCGACAGGCCGATCGATACGAAGTGCCTCGGATCGTCTTCATCAACAAAATGGACCGCGAAGGGGCGAACTTCGAAACGGTCTTTAACGACATTGCCCCACGTTTGGGCGGTCGTCCGGTCGCGGTTCAATTGCCAGGCGGTTGCGGACCGCCGCACACCAGCAATCCGTTTCGCGGCGTGATCGATTTGGTCGACATGAAATGGATCGAGTTTGACCCGCAATCCGACGGCAAAAACGTGATCGTGACGGAGATCCCCGAAGCGTTCATGGACGACGCGTTGCTTTGGCGCGAGCAGATGCTCGATGCGGTTTACGAATTGAGCGAAGAGGCGATGGCGTTGGCGATGGACGAGCAACCGGTGCCGCGTGAATTGATCGTCGCGGCGCTACGCAAAGGGACGCTCAGCCGCGAGATTCAGCCGGTGTTTTGCGGATCGGCGCTGCACGGCATGGGTGTCCAGCCGCTGTTGACCGGCGTCGTTGAGTACCTGCCCAGCCCAGTGGATCGCCCGGCGGTGACCGGTTGTGACCCCAAGGCTCGCGATAAGGAATTGTCGCGGTTGCCGACGGACAAGGATCCGTTTTGCGCGTTGGTGTTCAAGATCCTGCCGGCTAAGACGGGCGACAATTATTGGATTCGAGTCTACAGCGGTTCGATCAGCCAGAACTCACGCGTTTCCTGCCCCAACCGTGATTCCAAAGAAAACGTCGCCCAGCTTTGGCAGATCCACGCCAGCAAGAAAGAACGCGACGGCCAGATTGAAACCGTTCGCGCCGGCGATATTTGTTGCGTCATCGGCCCACGATTAGCGATCACGGGCGATACGCTGTGCGACACGCGCGACGCGATCGAATTGCCCAGCATTAAGTTTGCCGAGACGGTGTTGTCGATGGCGATTGAGCCCGAGAGCACGGGCGATCGCAAGAAGTTGAACGAAACGCTGGAGATGATCAAACGCCAAGACCCAACGTTCCGCGCGGTCGAGAACGAGGAACTGGGGCAGACGTTGATCAGCGGCATGGGCGAGCTGCATTTGGAAGTGATTCAGCACCGTTTGACTCGCGATTTTGGGCTGAAAGTCAAGTTCTATAAGCCGCGAGTGAACTACCGCGAAACGATTCTGGAGTCGTCCGAGATCATCGGCCAATGTAATCGCCAAATGGGCGGCCAGCAGATGTTTGCTCGCGTCAAGGTCCGCGTCTCGCCGCTGGACGATCCATCGGCCGCTGTGCAAGTATTTGATCGCGTTCCAGCCGATTCGCCTTTGCCACAATCGATGCGCCAGGCGGCGGTGGAAGAGTTGCGACAGCGGGCTGAGGGGGGCGGCGTGTTGGCCGGATTCCCGCTCGCGGGGCTAAAGATCGAAATGCTTGACGGCGAAGCGCAAGAAGAATCGAGCGACGAGATCGCGTTTCGAATCGCTGCGGGTGACGCGTTTGACAAAGGGTTGGAAAAGTCCAAGCCAGCACTTTTGGAGCCGGTCATGCGTGTCGAAGTCACCACGCCGGACGATTACATGGGCGAAATCGTTGGCGATTTGCAACAACGCCGGGCGATCATTGCCAAAACCGAAAATCGCGGCATGATGACTGTAATCACGGCACTTGCGCCGCTGAAGGAGCTGTTCGGTTACAGTAGTGCGATCCGAAGTCTCAGCCAGGGGCGAGCCGGCGGAAGCATGGAACCGGCGGGCTATCAGGTCGCTCCCAAGGAGGACGCGGCCGCGTTTTCGTACTCATAAAGCGGACCATGTCCAAAGACACTCTTCTCACACAATCCAATGCGCCAGCGCCAACCTACTCGGCGCCGCAGTATGTCGTGCGCACTGGCGTGATGCGGACGCTGTCGGTGATGGCCGGCAACCGTCGCTACGATTACGGCGACCGAATCGTCACACGCACCGATCGCGGCACCGAGTTTGGCGTCGTGCTGTGCGAAGCGACACCGGCGGCGGTCGACCAAATCGAAGAATCGATCGGCGGCCGAATCGTTCGCCCAATGACGGCCGAAGACGAAACGGTGTGGCAGGATCAGCAATCGCGAACCGCCGCCGATGCCAACTTGTGTACCCGCTTGGTCAAGGAACTTGGCCTCGCGATGCAGGTGGTCGATGTCGAACGGCTGTTGGGTGGCGAGCGAATCGTATTCTTTTTCCTAGCTGATAAACGAATCGACTTTCGTTTGCTGGTTCGGCAATTGGCGGCTGAGCTGCAAACACGAATCGAAATGCGTCAAATTGGCGTCCGTGACGAAGCGAAACTGCTGGCTGATTATGGCGATTGCGGAAAACCGGTCTGCTGCAACACGCACCTCAACAAGATGCCGCCGGTTTCGATGCGAATGGCCAAGCTGCAGAAAGCGACGCTCGACCCATCGAAGATCTCCGGCCGCTGCGGACGCTTAAAATGTTGCCTTCGATACGAGTTTGATACGTATGAAGAGCTGCAAAGCAAAATGCCGCCGGTCGGCAGCCGGATTGTCACGCCCGATGGCGCCGCGACGGTTTTGGGCCACGAAATCCTCGCTCAGCAATTGCTGGTGCAAACCGAAGACAATCGGCGTATCCTCGTCGGTATCGACTCGGTGTTAGCGGTTACGCGAAAAGCGAGTGCCTACCAAGATAAATCAAACCGGCACACCCGCGACGACCTCCCCGACAATTGATGGCGTTGGTGTCCGAACTCATCCGAGGGTATCACCCTTTTTTGACGAAGTTTGCTATGATAAAAGCCGGATCGATAATCCGAAGCGCACCGCGAGTGGCTTTCGGATAGGCGCGATGTCGGACGAAGAAAGAACTAGGGAGTCCTGCTCACCATGAATTCAGCTTTCCAAGCGATGTACAACTTGTTGCAAAGCGATACGCGATTCAAGTTCGAAGCTTACCAATTTGTCCGCGAGGCGCTCGCTTATGCCCACGAACAAATGCTTGCTGCCGCTGCTGCTGCGGCGCCGCCAGTCAAGTCGGACGATCCTAAGGCGCCGGCTGACGATCGTGGCGGATTCACAGGCCATCACATCACCGGCCAGCAGCTTTGCGAAGCCTGTCGTCAATACGGTTTGCAACAATATGGTTATTTGACCGCCATGGTGTTGGCAAGTTGGGGCGTGCGATCGACCAGCGATTTTGGCGAAATCGTTTACAATTTAATTTCGATTGAACAGATGCGTAAAAGCGATTCGGACCGGCGCGAAGATTTCGACGAAGTCTATTCGTTCGACACCGCGTTCCAGCCGCAATTTGATCTAATGACCAGCGAAAGTGCTAGTTAGTCCCGATCTGCAGGCATTCACCTCCGGCATCGTCGCCGCCCTTCTTGATAAGTTCTCGCCGATGCTAAATCTTCTACAATCAAAACTCATCACACCAATCCTTCTCTCTTGGATTGCGATCAATCTAGGGGCATTGGACGCATACGGGCAAGCGGTCGCTGAGCCAGCGGAAATCGCCGCTGAGGCCGAAGCGAAAACC
This sequence comes from Planctomycetaceae bacterium, assembly GCA_003506095.1. Taxonomy (GTDB): domain Bacteria; phylum Planctomycetota; class Planctomycetia; order Pirellulales; family Pirellulaceae; genus UBA6163. The sequence continues at coordinate 11,643 of DNWZ01000669.1, forward strand.
GATCGCCCCAAGCCGGTCGAAGAGGCCCGCGAATCTTATATGGGGCGAGTCCTGGCGGCGCCGATGAGTCATCTGGGGGCGTCGTGGTTGGTTCGCCCCGAACGTGAATTAGAAGAAAACGCGACACGAGCGTTCGATCAACTGCAGCTTCGCCAAGGGATGAAGGTTTGCGACCTCGGTTGCGGCAACGGTTATTGGACTTTGCCAATGGCAAGAACGATTGGTAAAGACGGAACCGTCTACGCAGTCGACATTCAAGTTGAAATGCTGCAACAGCTCAAAGCACGCACCGGGCGCGCCCGGCTAGCCAATGTCGAGCCGATCCTGGGCGATGTCGACGATCCGAGGTTGCCCAAGGATGTCGCGATCGACCTCTTGCTGATGGTCGACGTTTACCATGAGTTTTCACACCCCGAGTCGATGCTGTGGGCAATCCGCAATTCGCTCGGCCCCAGCGGCGTTGTTGCGTTGCTGGAGTATCGCGAGGAAGACCCGTTGGTGCCGATCAAGCCGCTGCACAAGATGTCGAAATCGCAAATCATGAAAGAGTACCAATCAAATGGCTTTAAGCTCGTTCGCGAGTACAACGATCTGCCTTGGCAGCATCTGATGTTCTTCGCGCGTGACGACAGCCCGCTGGCAGCGATCGAGCCGATCGCGTTTTCAGCCGCTAAGCCTTAGAGCCTGGCTTGTGCCCGGTTATCCCTCCGATTGATTGATTGAAGAATCGATAGAGGGTACACTTGTTTATGCGGCTGCAATCCAAAGATGGTCGTACCCGCCCAAGGGAAGCTCCTCTGTGAGCATCGATCCCGTCTTTCCCAACCTTGAGACGTTCGACAAATGATGCACGTCAATCTAATAGCAATGCCCGAAAAAACTCGATCGACATTTTTATGTCTGTCCGCAATTGCAGTGCTGGTCGTCGCAAGTGATTCGTCAATTCATGCCGATGAAGTTTCGTTCAATCGCGACATTCGGCCGCTGTTGAGCAACGCATGCTTTCGATGCCACGGGTTTGATGAAGCGACGCGTGAATCAGG
>DNWZ01000680.1 GCA_003506095.1 Planctomycetaceae bacterium
TCGGCCAACCGTCGATTACGGTTTGCGCTTCTAAAACGTCACGCGTCGTCCCTGGCATGTCGAGCGTGATGCTGCGTTGGTAGCCGACCAGTGCATTAATCAAGCTGCTTTTACCCACATTCGGTGACCCGGCCAGCACGACTCGCCACGGTGTCGCCAAGTGCAACCCGAGCGGTGCGAATCGCAATATCTGCGCCGCTTGCCCAGCGATCTCCACAACCCGATCATCGCTTGCATCTTTCAACTGCCGCAGTGAATCGCAAACGAACGCCGCCATCGCACTACGCACCTGATCCAGCGCGATCGCTGCCGTTCGCACCGACACGGCTTTTGACAAAACGTCCTCGGCTTCGGCAATCCATAAGCTTTGCTGATCAACTTTAGCCATCGATGCGATATCGCCAGCGACAGAAAAGCTCTCTTGCAACCACTGCGCCGGATCGATCACCACAGCGCCCAAACGATTCAAATCATCCAATATGCGGCCAGCCGCGACCGCTCCGCCATGGCAATGAATCTCATAGTTTTCGGCGACTGACTGGCCAACCTTATAATCATCATTTCGTGACACGACAACCGACTCGCTGATCCCTGCCGGATCGCCACCATGCCAATTCCCATAGCGCACTTGGCCAACATGAATTGCACCCGGCCCAGCAGTCTGGAATCCGCGAAGGATCGTATTCATTGCCGCTTGGCCACGTATCGCGATCGTAGCGACTGCGGCTCGTGAAGGTCCGGTCAGTAGGGACGTAAAAATCATTTTGCGTTTCGACTATTTGTGTAGATTGCAAAAAATGGCAGGCAAATCAGCCCCCAGACGCAAAGAATGAGGTTCATCAGAATGGCGTGGAAAAATGTCATGCCATAGGACAACCAAAACCTTGCCAATTGCGCACCAAACGTTGAATCAGGCTGTCTTAGTTGATCTCCATCCAAATTCATTAAGTTGAGCATCGCGATGCCAGTCGCCATATCGAGATAGATTCCCACAGGAAAGATAATGCTAAGTACGATCCGAGTTGCATAAACAAAGATCAGCGTCCGGCGAACGGAGGCGTTTCGGCGAATTGGCCAATGCCGCGAAATCAGGTCGCCCCCGACATAGAAACCGATGAACGTCAAGATCGCTGCGAGCATTCCCATCGCGTTCCCGCTGTTCAGCGTCCAGCCGAGCAGAAAACTCGGGGCCGCAGCGATACCGCAGACAACAGTCCAGCGAAGAATGGTCCGATGCAGAGACGGATATTCGAAGCCGTCAATCACTGCACTTGACGCTCTTTTGGTCTCGCACTCGTTTTCAACTTCGGGCGCCGGACTGTACGGGTTGGCTAAGATTTCCAACCCTGTCGACTGCGTCAATTCAATCGGCTGCGCTGATTTGTCACGCGAGATCATGCAACGAAGCGATCACTATGTTGGTTTCAGGGATTGCGAAAAACGGCTACTGAACCGACCATCTTAGCCGATACCGATTAAGCGTCGCACTGACGACGTAAAGTTTCCCAGCCGATTTCACGCCTGCCACGTTCGCCGAGCCGCTCAATGACCGTTTTTGTTTTCGGACACCGAAACCCAGATACTGATGCTATTTGTTCGGCAATTGCTTACGCAGATTTTTTGCGTCGAACAGGCACCCCTGACGCCGTCGCCGCCTGCTGTGGTCCTGCGAACCAACGCACCGAGTTTGCACTCAAGCGGGCCGGCCTTAGCCCGCCGCGAATCATCATGGACGTTCGCCCCGAACTGGAAGATGTCTGCAAGCGTGAAGTCGTAACGGCCCAAGAAACCGACGTTTTTTACGAAGTGTATCAGAAGATGCACGAGCATTCGGTGCGGGCGATACCGGTGCTGGGCAATGGCAAGTTGGTCGGAATCGTCACGCTGCTCGATCTGATGGAACTGGTATTCCAAGGTGGCGTCGACCCCGTTCATTCGCGAGAAATCAACAGCAGCCTGACCAAAATCGTTTCGGTTCTAGGTGGCGAGTTTGAGTTCGCGATCGAACCCGACCGCTCCGATGATTTGGTTGTCACCGTCGGTGCGATGAGCGCAGAAGGATTCACGAAACGATTGTCGATGTTCGCCGCCAGCCGGTTGTTGGTCGTCAGCGGCGATCGTCCAACGATCCAATTGCCCGCGATCGAACTAGGCGTGCGTGCCTTGGTCGTTACCGGCGGCTATCGATTATCCAGCGGGCTGATGCAATTGGCCAAGGCACGCGGCGTGACGGTGATCAACAGCCCTTATGACACGGCGACCACGACGATGCGGATCAAAGCCGCAAGAGCTATCGATACTGTCATCCAGCGTGACTTTATGTCGTTGCCAGCGAGGATGCCGGTGGCCCGCGCCAAGCAACAGATCTTTCGGTCGACTCAGACAATTTTCCCAATTATGGATGGCGAACGGCTGATCGGCGTGCTGAGCAAAACCGACCTCGCCAACCCAGCCAAAGCGAGACTCGTCCTGGTCGATCATAATGAAATGGGGCAAGCGGTTCAGGGGGCTGATGAAGCGGAGATCCTGGAGGTGCTCGATCACCACCGGCTTGGCGGGTCGTTGCAAACCAACAATCCAATACGATTCGTAAATGAACCGGTCGGATCGACCTGTACGCTGGTCGCGCAAAAGTTTCGCGCCGCCGGAATTGAGCCTTCGCCGGCAATCGCACTTTGCATGGCGTCGGGCATGATCAGCGACACGCTTTTCTTGCGATCACCGACCACTACCGACGTCGACCGCCAAACGCTCAGTTGGCTGCAGCAGTTTTCGAATACCGATTTGGAAAAATATGCTGCGGAGTTTTTCGAAGTCGGATCAGCGCTGCGGAATTGTTCACCCGAAGCCGTCGTGCGCGAAGATTGCAAACGTTTTGAAGACAGCGGAATCGAGTTCTCGATCTCGCAAATCGAAGAGATCGGATTCGACCTGTTTTGGCAACGCAAAGAAGACTTGCACAAGGCGCTGGTCGAAATGGCCGACCATGATCGATTGGCCTTCTCTGCATTGATGGTGACCGACATCGCAACCAACAGTAGCCTGCTGTTAATGAGTCGTGAACCAGTCGGGTGGGAAGAGATGAATTATCCTCACCTGGAAGACAACCTCTACAAACTGGATAGCGTCGTTAGTCGCAAGAAACAGCTTCTGCCGCTGATCTTAAGCCTATTGGAATTGAGTCCACCGGAACAGAGTTAGCCTGCTGGCTGATCCTAAAAAGCGTCTGGCCGGCGACCGAGCACGTTTGTGGTACCGACTTTAGTCGGCTTTTCGTATACCCAACCGCCCCTCTCCGGCCCTGAAAGGCCGACTCATCTTAAGGGAGAGAGTCGTGCCGTACAGAGAGTTTCTTAGCGAAGTGAGAACTCGCCCTTGGTCGCTTCGTACTTAAAATCTTTCAGTGTCTCGGCAAGTTCGCTCGGATCAACCGGTATTGCACCTGGATACAATCCCGCTTCGATCATTGAAACCACTCCGTTAGGTGGAAACTTATCGTGATTCGCTCGATAGGCTTTGGCCAAACTATTCAGATCAGTCAGCTTGCGTTGGTTCGCGGCGACCTGAGCTCGGGCGCGAAGCGGGGTGACGGTCGAGATGGTTGCGATCGATACGACCGTTATAATGACCACAGCGGCCAATAGTTCACTCAGCGAAAAAGCGTTTCGAGATGGTTTCTTCATCATAACCCAAACATCCAAGCGGAATTGACGCGATGCCACGCGGCACTCATCGAACCATTGGAAATCTAGGTCATAAAAGCGGGTTGTGAGAGAAAAATTGTTAGCGGGTTTTGATTGGTTTAGCGACTTTCAGCCATTCGCACGATTGAGCAGGTTAGCCGTGATCCGTTGAACTCGTGCATCAGGACCATGCGGCCTCGACCAGTGCGACCATGGCAACATGTGGCCCGGCGGATTGCCGAGTCCTTGGCACCAAAAGATTGTCGAAGCGTTGAAAACAAAATTGCCTTTGGGCCCCGGATAAATCGTTGCCGTCCACGCCGACGGGTTCACACCACCTTGCAATGCCGAGCCGGCCGCGACCACTTCCAACCCTGGAATGTCCGCCGGTGGATCGCCGTGATACTCCCAACCGATCAAGCCGGGAATCCGATCACCCGCTTTCATGCCCGTGCCTTCAAACATCCAGTGCTCTGGCTTGGTGCAAATCCAATCACCACCACCATTGACCGGATCGACATTTCGTGAACCCATCAGATACCCTTCGTCGGGGCCGCGATGAGGGAACGGACCATTGTCCTTTTCTCGCTCGACCGCGTATCGATAATCGCCGCCATAGGGGCCGCCGCGAAACATGATGCGATTTTCGCGACCATCAAAACTCGGCCGCATCGGTGTTACCCAGCAGACTGAATTGCCGCTGAAAAACATCAAGTTGACTCCCGCATCGCGCATCTTGACCACACTCTCATATTGGCGAATATCCCAATACTCGTCATGCCCCACGCTGAGCATCGTCTTGCATTTCAAACCGCGATCGGGTGTCATCATATCGCTGTTCGAACAATACGTGACATCGTACCCCATCGATTCCAACCAATAAGCAAACGGGAATTCGAAACAGAGCCATTCACCCGAACCGATCGATTGTGGATTCTCATAAATCTGTGCATACTTTGCATAAGGTCGATCAAAGCTGACATCCGCCCAGGGGCCTTGGTTTCCTTTGGGATGGCTGTAAACCGAGTAATTGCTTGGCCACAAATTGTAAGCTTGCCAAGTGTTATCCGAACATTGAAACAGAATGTCTGCTGGTCGATCATCTTTGACAATAAAAACGACATAGCTTTGCCAGTAGCCGAACCCTGTTTTATCTCTGGCGGTGGTCAACCGGCCAAGATAGACGCCACTAGGCCAATCATCGGGAATCGTGAACGACAGCGAAGGTTCCCAGCGGCATTCGTGCAGATTCTTTTCACCTCGCTCGGGCACCGGTTGCGGTTTACCGGCGATCGGGCCAAACGTTTGCATCAAACGCGCACCTTTGCCGCCGTAGTAACCGGTGCGAAAAATCTCGATTTGAAAATCGACCGGTTCGGCAGTCGAAACCATGATGTCGATCGATTCACCGGCGGCGACGCTTTGCCGGCTGCAATAACCTTCGATATCCGCGGCACGAAAGCCACCTGGTTTATCGAGCCTCACACGCGTCAATTGCCAATCGTCCGAGCCCGGTTTCGCGTTTTCTTCCTGAATCAAATTGCGTTTCGTCGTCGGTTGATCGGCTGCGGATGCCGTCTCCGCTGCATCTGCAACCGTTGCATCTGAGATCGCGTGGGCGCCGACAAGGGGTGCCATCGCGATCGACGCCTTCAGCAAATCACGTCGACGCAAACGTGGGGAATCGGAGCCGTTTTCTTCAGGCGAATTGCTTTTGATCATCACTTTGCTTCGATAATCGTGTTAGGTATAGATCGCGGCGGGTGGGATGCGTTGGGAAAACGCGACCGCGAGGCAGGACCGACAGGTCGATTGTAATCGTTCGCGACGTCCGGTGGGTAAATGCGGGGCGTGACACCCGAAATAAAAATCCGTAAGCTGAAACAACGGTCACTTATCAAGCTGGACTTCCACCCCCAAACCCTTCTCATTGCGCTCACCCCATGAACATGATGCAACCGCAAACCGATTTCGCGATCATTCCTAGTCGCGAGGAGATCGCATCGGTCGAGCGAGACATTCGATTCTTTCCGTCGACGACAACCGCACCCGAAGTGTTGACCACAGGCGACATCCGGCAGTGGAATGACGATGGATATCTCGCACCCTTAGACGTCCTGACGGCTGACGAAGCGAAAGACTATCGCGAGTATTTCGATCAACTGCTCGCGGAAGCATTGGCGGCAGGGCGCGACAGCTATTCGATCAGCAGTGCACATTTAAAACACGGCCGCGTCTGGGACCTATTGAATCACCCTAAAATCATTGGTCCCATGCGAGATCTGTTGGGACACGATGTGATCGGCTGGGGAGCGCACTTCTTTTGCAAGATGCCTGGTGATGGAAAGCGAGTCGATTGGCACCAGGACTGCAGTTACTGGCCATTGACACCCACCAAAGCGATCACGGCTTGGCTGGCAATCGACGACGCCGACCTTGAGAACGGATGTATGGAAGTTTTTGCCGGATCACATACTTATGGTTTGATCGATTTCGAAACCAGCGATACCACGTCAGGGAACGTTTTGGATCAAACGGTTCGCAACCCCGAACAATATGGTCGGTTGCTTGCCACGCCTCTGGCCGCTGGCCAAATGTCGGTTCACAGCGACCTGCTGTTACATGGTTCGCTGGCCAACAACAGCAATCGTCGCCGGTGTGGATTGACGCTGCGCTACTGCCCCGCCGATGTACACGCTTATTTGGGTTGGAACCAAAAGGGTGTTGTCGTCAGCGGTTTGGCAGATGCAAAGTTATGGCCGGGCGCGAAACGACCGACCACCCGATAGTGATGGCCGGCGGAAAACCCGCCCACGTCACACGAAAGCGTCGGCATTTTGAGGTCGGGGAAGGCGTTCTCCGGCCCCGAAAGGCCGACTCTCGCATGGGAGAGTGTCCTGCTCGTTAAGCCGATTTACATCTACCCAACTGCTGAATACCCGAATCACTTCATCTGGACGCCGCGCGGGTTCCACTGCGCCACTTCGATTTCCGCCGTTTTCAAATCCGCTTGCGCCTGCATCTGCAGATCATCGTGCGACAATTTCACGTGAGCAATCACCAGCTTGCCGGTCGGCAACTTATCTTCCCATGCAAGATAGACGTGAATTGCACTGTTGGGGCCAGATCGGATCATCTGCCGTAGTTCGTCCGCGTCGTAATCCCATCGCCCCAACCGAGCATCATCCGCGGAGCGTTGTGGGTCTAGCAAGACCACGCTCAACTGCCCCACGATGTTAAAATCTTCTAGTCGAACCAAGTTTCCGGCTTCATCGATCGCTTCGATCGTCAGTTGCATGCCGGTCTTTTCTTTCGCATCGTCGAAACGATAACCGCCAGAAGTCGACGGATTGACGCGTATCGCCACCGGAACCTTCGGTTCGACTCGCACACTGCGACGCGTCGAATCGGGCAGCTTGATTTGCCCGGCTGGCAATTCGGGCACCGCATTGATTCCCGACGGCGGCACCGGTTCGCCCAAATCAACGTCGGGCATCTCGATGTCCGCGCCCGGCGGGATCGGCACCATCGGTGGAACAAAATTCTGGTCGCGATTGGGCTGCGGCCGTGAAATCGGTGGTGGCGTCAAATCCGCTGGCGATGGGTCGGGAATCGGACGAGCCGGCAACGTTGGTTGCCGCTGTTCGGGTTCCAACGGAACGGGCGTTAGAGCCGAGTCATCGCCCGGCCCACCGAGATCGCGAAACGGGGACTCGCGTCGTGGCTGAGTTCGCGGTTGGGCCAGTGGCCGGCTCTGTTTCGCATCCGGAACGACGACTCGGCTGCGCGACCGTGCGAGTTCGTCAACCAGAATCCGGTTCTGGTAGTCGGCTTCGTAAAGCTGGTCTTCCAGGTTGCGAATTTCGCCGATCATTTTCTGCTGGTAAACGTCGCGGTATGCTTTGCCGCGACAGCCGCTAAGGCCAAGCAAGATCAGCGCAAGGGTCACCGCGCAAGCTAACCGTAACGCAGCGTCGGAGCGACGTTGGCGGCGAAAATCGAAGCGGCTTGAGCGATCGTTCAACGCGTCAGCAACTCGGCATGGCAATGGGGGAACCGACGTGGCGACCTCCGGCGGATCACCAAACAGTCGTTGGCTGTATCACCCCCGGCCCCAATGCGTCAAGACAATTCAGCGGTTTACCAACGCCACAGCGCCGTACCCCAGGCCAAGCCAGCGCCGAATCCGCACAGCAAAACGTGGTCGCCACGACGGATCCCGGGGCCACGCGCCAATTCGTCTAACGCCAACGGAATGCTCGCTGCACTGGTGTTTCCATACCGATCCAGATTCACAAACACGCGCTCAGCCGGAATGTTTAAGTCGGAAACTGCCGAATCGATGATCCGCTGATTCGCTTGATGCAGAATCACCCAATCCATCTGACCCGGCGTCATGCCGACCTGGTCCAGCACTTCCTTCGTGCTTTCCTCAAACACCCGAACCGCCCATTTAAACACGCCACGACCATCCATCCGCAAATACTGGTCGCCCGCTTGAATGGCGTCGGCGGTCAGCGGCTTGCGGCTGCCGCCAGCGGGAATGCAGAGCATTTCGCCACCGCACCCTTCGCTGCCCAATTGATAAGCCAAAATGCCCGACTGCGAACCGCCGGGGACTTCCGGATCAGCGGCCAGAATTGCCGCACCGGCTGCGTCGCCGAACAACGGATAAGTTTTTTTGTCGTCTGGATCGATCGTCCGGCTCATCACATCCGCCCCGACAACCAAGGCCCGGCGACTGTTTCCGGCGCGAATGAATTGTGCGGCCGTGACGGCGGCATACATAAAACCGGCGCAAGCGGCGTTGATGTCCATCGCAGGAGCGACCGCGCCGAGCCGTCGTTGCACTTCGCAAGCGGTCGAAGGGGTGGGGAAATCAGGCGTAATCGTCGCCACCAAGATCAAATCAATCTCATCCGCAGTCACCCCGGCATCGTCCATCGCCGCCAAGGCCGCTCGATAAGCCAGATCGCTGGTCGCTTCGGAATCAGCCGCCTTGCGTCGCTGCAGAATTCCGGTTCGTCGGACGATCCATTCGCTGTCACAGCCCAAAGCCGCCAGATCTTCGTTCGTCACCACCTGGTCGGGCACGCAGGAACCGGTGCCGATGCACTGCACGCCAAGCACTTGTCCCATCGGGCCGCGAGTTTTCGTAGCCGATCCGGCGGACGCTTCTGATGTCATCGATGTCAAAGTTCAAAGGCTTGGAATGCGCCGCCAATTTCTGTCGGGCGAATTCTGTATGCTAATGGGAAGTCAGCGATGGTGTGAACACGTCATTTCAACGAGAACACCTCGCGTTGGAACGTCAGTATATCGATCGACTGGCGGCAACGGCAGATCACATCAGGCGGGATTAAACCGACGGAGGAGCCCCGATTATTCGTTTTGATTTTTGCCACCGCAATGGTTGTTCGCGCCGTGGCAGTGCATCGGGCATCGCAGTTTGGGCTTTTCTGGTTGCTTTTTTTTTGGCACTTTCTCTAGCTGTTTTTTTGATTTTTCGCACGCTCGGGCAACGCTGGCGCGTCACAACGCCCCTCTCCGCCGACGACGCAGCGATGGTCACAGGCCCATCGATGGCGCCGACGCTTTGGGGGCCAAACGCTGAATTGACCTGCCCGGCGTGCAAAATCCGCTGGAAAATTCATTGGCAACTGGAACAGCGGCCGCTAAAGCCCTTCAATTGCTGGAATTGCGGAGAATCCGCTTGCGTCGATGACGCGGACGAGTTGCCGGGCGATCAAGTCGTGATTGGCCAGCTTGGCGAATCGCCTCTGAAGCGTGGCGACCTGGTCGCAATCGTGGCGGAAAGCGGCCCGGGCGAGCCCCAGTCGCCAAACTGGGCCGTTAAACGTGTCGCGGGGTTGCCCGGTGACGAAATTTCGCACCAAAACGGTTGGCTGACTACGGACGACCGACCGCTGGTGGCTTTCGATTCGTGGGGTGAACCGCTCTGGATCGGCGTCCATGACGACTCGTTCAGAAAGCTGGCGGAATCTTGGTGGCGACCGCGACTGGCCGACTTTGGCGTGGAATTGACCGAACGTGGGTTCGATTTCCGATCTGGTGGTGAACCGACGACCTGGCTGGACTATCACCATTTCGCGGTTCACGATGCGATGCGGCCCGATGTCATTCGCGACGACGTGGCGGGCAACGCGGCCGAGGTGCGGTCGCTCGTGCCGGTCGACTCGCTGTCCGTCACGTTTGAAGCCATCGCAACCGAGTCGACGGAAATCGAAGTGGCATTCAATATCGGCGAAGCAAGCGCCGCCGTCCGGCGCAAACTGCCGCCGGGAACTCGTTTCCAGCGAGTAAACTCCGACGAAGCGGAACCAACGAACGAATCCGCGTTGCCCCTCGTCCCGATCTCGATTCGTCTGCTGAGCGGAAATGCGGCGTTGTCGAACGTGGTCGTTTGGCGGCCGCTGCGATATCGGATCGATCCCAGGATTGCCGCAAAGCAAAATTGGCCGATCCGTTTGTCAGAAAACGAGTACTATTTGTTAGGCGATAACGTGCCACTATCGATCGACAGTCGCGATTGGGGGCCGATTCCGCGCCGCCGGATCGTTGGCCGAATCTATGCGGTTGGCTACGATAGAAAGCAGTGATACACAATCGCCAACACATCGATCCAAATCAACTGAGAATACTGAGAAACTGATGGCCTTTCGCCTGCCCGTCGTTGCCGAACCCGAAATGCCCGCCGGCACCGAAACCAGCGGTACTGGACGCTTGCCCCGATGGTTGAAACGGCCGATTCCGCAGAGCAATTCAAACCATTTAACAGCCGAGTTGATGGACGAATTGCGTTTGGAGACCGTTTGCGACAACGCCAAATGCCCCAACCGAATGGAATGTTACAGCCAACAAACGGCGACATTCATGATCTTGGGCAACACTTGCACGCGGCCTTGCGGTTTTTGTGCCGTTAACCGCGGACGACCGCCACGCGCCCCCGAGTCGGACGAACCGGCGCGATTGGCCGAAGCGGCGTTGCGTTTGGGGCTGAAGCATGTGGTGATCACCAGCGTGACGCGGGACGATTTGCCCGATGGCGGCGCAGACCACTTCTATCAGTGTGTCGTAGCGGTGCGCGAAGCGACCGGAGCGACAACCGAAGTGTTGACGCCCGACTTTGTGCATTGCAAGGACGCGCTGGCCCGAGTGATCCAAGCCAAGCCGACGGTCTTTAATCACAACATGGAAACAGTGCCAAGGTTGTATCGCCGCGTGCGAGGGCCCAAGAGCGATTACGCTTGGACGCTTGAAATGATGCGGCAGGTGAAACGTTATGACGCTTCGGTGAAAACCAAAAGCGGTTTGATGCTGGGCCTGGGCGAAGAGCGCGGCGAGTTGTTGGATGCGTTGGCCGATTTACGAGATCACGATGTCGACTTTTTGACACTCGGCCAATACTTACAACCGGGCGAGAAGTATTTGCCCGTGGTGCGTTACGTGCCACCAGAAGAGTTTGATGAATTGGCCGATTTGGCCAAAGCGATGGGTTTCACGAAAGTCGCTGCCGGTCCGTTTGTTCGCAGCAGTTATCATGCCCGCGATATGGCGGAAACTCATTAAGGACGATCCGATGACCAATCCGTTCGCCCCAGCGACGATCATTGATGAAGAACACGGCGTCTTTGCCGATGGCGCGATTCGGCGTCAAGCGTTCTTTGTGCATCGTAAGATCGAGTTCACCAAACCGCTGGCATTTGATTTGGTTTACGACGGATGGTGGTTTCGCCAAGTCGTCAAAATCAACGGCATCACGGTTTGGTGGCGAATCAGTTGGACAACCTTCTATAAGCAGATCGATTTCAACTTGCCCGAACAAGTCGATCCCACACGTTCGCCGTGCAGGATCGACATCCGATTCGGCCAAGGTCTATCGATCCGGCGATTTCAAGTCACGATCGGCGGCCTGACCGCTTATGACGAAATCGCATAACCGCAGACTACTTTCCGTCTGGTGTCGAGATGACGATTTCATCCAATCGTCCTTCCCAATTCGATGTACCATCGCTCGACCCGCCGAAAAACCATTCATCGGCCCACGGTGCCACATCACCTTTTACCGCGACTTCTATTTCCGGCTCTTTCGCGTCATTCAAAAAGACCTTGATCGATTGGTCGTCACGAACCAAGTTAACGTGATACCAGGTCCATCGATCGATATCGGTTTTTCCACCAACAAGCTCGTCACTGCCCAGTTGTAAAACCAATTTGCCGGTATGCCCTGATGTGCCGCCAACCCCCAGTTGTTCAGCCATCGCCGGTCGGCCAAAATCGTTGCCACGCGAAAAGAACCATCCAGTAACCGGACGAGCGTCGGTTGGCATGCCGTTCCAAATCCACATCGCCATCGAATACGTTTTGGGCGGTGCGCCGATTCTCGCACGCATCCGTCCGCCGGCAAAATGAGCCGCCCGGTTCACTTCGCCGCCGATAGTAAACAGATCCGACATCGGATCCGACATCGGGCCCTGGAGAAAGAAAACGACGCCCGGTTCATAGTATCCGTCATGGTGGTGGACCGACGAATCTTTCGCGCGCGGTCCGGCCATCTCGTCCATTCGCCAATAGGCGATCGGATTGCCCTTGAGAATCTTTTCAGTCACCGGGCCAGCGCTTTGCTTGTAAAGCCTTCGCTGTTTGCCGCTGGCGGTTTCCAGCATCCGCAACGCCGCTTCGGTCATCTTCGGTTCCGCGTTCACTTCCAAACCGGCCGACCGAGCCGCCCACGTATTATAACCGCCCAACACATGTTGCTCCGGCGGCGGAATGTAACCATCGCCACCGTTGGCCAACTCGATCACCATCGTCTGTTTCAGCGGGCTTTGATTCTTCAGCTTCAAGCCGGTCAATGCATACGTTTCGGTCGGCATGGTCGCGATCGCAATGTCGCCGATCGCAATCCCTTGAACGACGATTTCGCCGGTTTGCATTTCATGCAAATAAATCTGTTCGCGGGCGTAAATCTCTTCGCTCGTCTCAGGCAACCGATCGCCCATTTTTTCGACGATCCTTTGGGCCCACTGCAACCGCTGGGCGTCGGGAACTCGGTACGAAAGATTCAATCGCGTTTCCGCCATCGACAACTTCGGTGCATCGACATATTGCAAATCGCGATAGGTATTCATCGCCAGTTCCGACAACGCTTTGGTGTAGTCGTCAATCGCGATCTTTTCGAATTTCTCAGGCGTCTGTTTCGTATAGTCCATCCGCCAAATGTCGCCGCTGCAGCCATGCGACATGATGGCGACAAATGGTCGAGGATTGTCACCACGGTCGCCGGCGACATCGGTTTCAATCTGGTCGCAGAACATCCCGAAGTAATCCGCACTGATCGCCGGTGGTCCGCTGAAATAATGCATTGAAAGGTTTGCGAGCATCGCGATCGGTTTTCCATCGATGCCTTTGAACGCGACCATCGTCAAATCAGGATCTTCGGGGCCGGATTCCCCAGTCACATCATCCCAAATGCGTCCGGCGTGCATGTTGGCTCGCACCGTCGGATTGCCGAAGGGATCGGTCGTAACCTTATCAGGGCGACGAATCCAACGACGAACCGCCATAAAGTCTTTTGCGTCAACAGCCCCGAAGGCGACCTGCGCGGGTTGCAATCGCTTCTGCGCCGCCTCGATCGCTTCGACAATCTTGATTCGCAAATAAGCTTGATATTCCGGATCGGCGTCGGTACCCAAACAAGACATGGATGCCGGAGCGGTATGCGTGTGAGTGGCCGAAATCATAATATGATCTTTTGCGATTCCGGTTCGCATTTCCGCCATCGATTTCGTTTCATCCAATAAGAATCGTGGCATCATGCAACTGTCGACGACGACCATCGCGACTTGTGTTTTTCCCTGCGCCATCACGATCGCCCGGGCGTTGACCGGTGTCACGATTTTGTCGGCATACTTCGCGGTCATGTTCCCATTGACCACAATGGGAAACTTCGTCGGGCCGACATCAACCACGGCCGCCCCGGCCGAGAAACCGGATACGTCCTCGGCCGCTGCAGTATGAAACACCGCAATCGAAATTACCGCAGCCATCACAAGCGTGGCCAGACGGCGGTCGGTTGGGGAGCCAGGATGAACAGGAAGTGGCATCGGCAGACCTCGAAATTTTGGCGGTGGCGGGCAGGACGGCGGGCGACGGGTGTCAAGCGACGGGTGTCAATGCCGCGGTGGGAAGCCGCCAGTATAGCCGATCGAGTGAAGGCCGATGATGAATCGTTAAAACTCGCGAGACTTCAATGCGGCGCGTTGCCAAGCCCGATCGCGTTTAACCCTGAATCGCGTTTCTGGCCGTGGATAAAGCCGCTGGCCAACATCCGCTGCAGCCCCTTTTCACCGGTGCTCCACAATCCCGTCCGGCCGATGAACTTGCCGATCCGCACCAGCCCCCACGTCTCGGCTTGCGACTGGATCTTTTCCCAATCGTCCACCGACATCGCCAAAATCAGCTCGAAATCTTCGCCATCGCCCAACGCATGTTCGAGCGGCTTTCGTCCCGTTGCTTCCGCTCGCGCAACCGCATCGGCGTGAATCGGCAAGCGTTCCGTGTCGATCGCGACGCCAACACCACTGGCCGCACACAATCGGTCAAGGTCCAACGAAAACCCGTCGCTGATATCGATCGCCGCATGCACCGTAACGGCTTCACGCAGCCGCGAAACCAAATCCAAGCGTGGATGAGGCCTTAGATGCCGCCCCAAAAGACTGCCGCCGACCGGCCCCGACACGATCAACACGTCGCCCTCGATCGCACCGCTGCGCAGCCACGCGGCGCCGACCGGTACGGTCCCCAGCATCGTGATCGAAATCGACAGCGGCCCGTCGTACACCGACAAGTCACCCCCCGCGATCGCGACGCCATACTTTTGGGCCGCTTCCAAAATCCCTTCGTAAATCGCAGCCGCCGTTTCCGTCGCCTTGGTTGATGGCAACGACAACGTCACCAATGCGGACGTCGCCACGCCACCCATCGCCGCAACATCGCTCAAGTTGATCGCCATCGCCTTGAACCCGATATCCACCGCGGCGTGTTGGCCAAAAACGAAATCGACCTGATCGATGATCGTGTCGGTCGTGGCAACCAACTGCTGGCCCACCGGAACGTCGATGATCGCCGCGTCGTCGCCGATGCCTACGCCGACGCTGGCCGCCGGCAAATTACGAACTCGACCGCGAAGCCAAGCCAAAAAACTCTGTTCCATCCTGCTGCAAGCCTCTGTACCAACGAGCCGACCGCCGGTTCGCAGGCGATCAAACCCTTTTCATATCGCTCCACCGCCCGCTTCGGAACCCCGCAGAGCTTGCGCAATCGCAAGGCGATGCGCAATCCTGCAAAACCAGGTGCACATCGTGACGCAAAATTTCAATTTTGCGACGGCAAGGTGAAAAATCGTGAACTACGTTTCCAATAACCGAACATTACCGGCGTGGCGGGGGCAGCAGTCCGCACGACAAACGGCAACAGGTCAGTTGCACGATTCGAACGGTAATGTCGCTTACTACTTATCTACTGCAGGGAATTTATCGATGTCTTTGGATTTTACCACGCCGTTATTACCATCGCCCACCTCGTATTCAAGCCCCGATTTTATAACGACACAACCTCGCAAAACATTTCACCACGGTTCGTCAAGTGTGAAGTCGAGCGGTGCTGAACTCAAAGATGGTCGGCAGAACGAATCCGAACAGAATCAAGCGACCGCGCCCGCGTTGGATCGCCGAACGTCGCGTGAACCGTCCCAAGGTCACGAGCGTCGCCAATTCGGCAGTTCGCACGCCAACCTTTCGCCAGCGGCAACCGAATTAGCCATCGCAATCGACCAATACAAATTGGAACATCGTCGACGCTACATCACGTGCGAAGAAATGTTGATGGTGATTACCAAGCTGGGTTACAACCGATCAGACCAAGTCTCGTAACGAATCCAATGCGAGCGGTTCTTTGGTCGCGAACGGCTCGCCAAACGTCCGATTGATGATCCGCCCCCAGTAGGCGGCATCGTCGCGAAATCGATCAACAAGCGTCGGTGACGATTGGTCTCGGCCAGCGACGAATTGACTCTCATAAGCGAGGATCGATCGCAACTTGGTATCCCACTGGTCGCTGATGTCGACAATAAAACTCGGCTGAATCGCAAGCCGCAAGTGAATGCAATAGTAGTAGTAGATTCTTTCGGGATGATGCGGACTGCCTGGCATGTCGGTCTTGCTGAGCTTAGCCCAGAATCTTGCCGCTTCGATTAATTGTGTTGCTGCCACATGATCCGGATGTGCGTCGTCCCAAAAGGGCGCAAACAGCCACCGGGGACGCAGCGTTCTTATATAACCAGCGATGATCGCGCGAGCTTCGAGCGTCGGTTCGAGACTGCGATTGGGCAACCCAGCATTGCCGCGCCAGGTGACGCCTAGGATGTCGGTCGCTTTGGCCGTTTCGATTTTTCGCAGCGATTCGCTGCCATGCGGTGTCGGTTCGCCGCTGGTCAGATCGAGTATGCCGACACGCATGCCCTGCGCCAGCATCTTAACGATCGTGCCCCCCATGCCGAGTTCTGCGTCGTCAGGGTGCGGCGCGATGACCAGGAAATCGAGTGGTTGGGGATTGTTCATATATGAAAGAAACGTTGAATTGGTTTCCGTTTGTAGCACCGCCTCTAGGTGGCCCTACCAACGGTGCCTACATCCGCTGGCTGGTACCTTTGGTCAGCGCCATAAAAGCCGATTCCAAATCGAGCTCTTCTTCGCCAAAACTGCGAAGGTTTACCGCGTTTTCAATCAACAACCGTGGCAGATCGGTGTAATCGCTCACCTCAGGCTTTAAAACCACGCGAACCGACGCATCACCGATCTCAACCCCATGCACTTTCGGATGATCTTTCAACAGCGATGCGACGACCGGCAAATCATCGGTTGTCGATGGCTGGACAACCAATACGGTATGCTCCCGCACCAAACGCAGCACTTCTGTCTTGGTCGCGTTAACCTTCAGTTCGCCCTTATCGATGATCCCCACCTTATTACAAATATCTGCCAACTCGGGCAAAATATGGCTGCTAACAATGATCGTCTTGCCAAGCTGGCCCAGCTTTCTCAGCAGATTCCGCATCTCGATACGCGCTCGCGGATCGAGCCCTGAAAGCGGTTCATCTAATAACAAGACTTGCGGATCATGCAACAGTGTTCGCGCCAGGCCGAGTCGCTGTGTTTGACCTCGCGACAGCGTGTTAGCATACGCATCGCGTTTGAAGTCGAGGTCGACAATGTCCAACAATTCATCGACGCGTTTGCGTCGCGCATCACCACCGATTCGATAAGCCGCTGCGAAAAACTCTAAGTACTCCACAACCGTCATATCATCATAAACGCCAAAGAAGTCTGGCATATAACCGACCAAGCGGCGTATTTCTTTGGGATGAGTGTGAACCGAATTGCCACACACATAAGCTTCGCCCCAAGTTGGTGCGAGCAATGTGGCGATGATCCGCATCGTGGTCGTTTTGCCCGCGCCGTTGGGGCCAATAAAACCGAACAGGTCGCCTTCGCCCAAGTCGAGGTCGATCGAACGGATGGCGTAGGTGTCGCCATATTTTTTGGTCAGGTNNTCTTGATCACGCTGGCACGTCTCGGGAAAAAATTAAAGAGTGGATTCGACTGCTTTGCCCAGGAATTGCTCTGAATTGCATCACTTTTTGACCGCTGGCGGAGCGACCGGCAACACAACGCGAACGGCGGAAGCCGATGGTCGTTCCGACGGCAGATCGGTTTGGAAAATCGGCTCGTCGAACCGTCCGTAAAGGATTGCATGGCCGAAAGAAAGCAAATACGAAAGGTCCAGCACGCCTAGCGCCCGGTTGGACAACCCGGTGTAGTCGCGGCCACCGACGGACGATTCGAACATCAACACTTCGGT